>NZ_JBPBFH010000031.1:0-26885 GCF_050896295.1 Neisseria sp. SLRRB23 | reverse complement strand
CATTCACCGTTGGGAAATATGGTCTGCATTCCATCAGTAATCTGATTCTTTTGGTAGCCACTTTCTATTTAACATCATTATTGTTTGTCGTTTTTGTCCTTGGTGCGGTGGCACGTTATAACGGGTTCTCCATCTTAAAAATGATCCGTTATATTAAAGAAGAAATGTGGCTGGTACTGGGAACTTCCTCTTCAGAAGCCGCACTGCCGACATTGATGCAGAAAATGGAAGCAGCAGGTTGTAAGAAGTCTGTGGTCGGTTTGGTTATCCCTACAGGATATTCCTTTAACCTTGACGGTACCAATATTTATATGACCATGGCCGCATTGTTTATTGCGCAGGCCACCAATACCGATTTGACTATCACTCAACAAATTACTTTGTTGTTGGTGGCAATGCTTAGTTCAAAAGGTGCGGCAGGTGTAACCGGTGCAGGTTTTATTACCTTGGCGGCAACACTGTCTGTTGTACCCAGTTTGCCGGTAGAAGGAATGGCACTGATTTTGGGTATCGACCGCTTTATGTCCGAATGTAGGGCGCTGACCAACCTAGTGGGTAATGCTTGTGCTGCCATTGTGGTTGCGCGTTGGGAGAAATCCTTAGACAAGGATAAACTTGATGATGCTATGAACGGAAAACTGACCGTTCATACCGATGCCTCGCATTAAACCGTCAAATATAAACTAAGCAAATAAAACTGCACTCCGGTTTCCGAAGTGCAGTTTTATATTAGCCAATCAACCCTGTTATTCAGGCATGTCCAGTTGAACCGTTTAAACATCAGTGTATGATTTTACGATAGGTAAGGACCGGATATATTAGACAATCTTATACCAATACAGATTGGCGAGTTTAAGGGTGAAAAAGAATGTGCCGTCGGCAATGAAGTTTCTGCGATAACGCGCCATAGGATTTTTGTTTTTGGTTTGAGTGTTGGAGAAGGAATGGTTTGTTTTTTAAGGTTTTAACTTTGTTGAAGCTGATGTTTTTAGACGACATTGGAGGCCGTCTGAAAGCGCTAGCTTCAATGAAGTTAAAAGTTGAAACGGCAAACCGTCAATCAAGCAACCGCGTGCGTGCGTACCGCACACACCCTACGCGTTGGTTTTGAAGTTTCGTGTGATTCACAGGTAGGACACGCGGTCGGTTGGGTATGCAGGCTACGGCTTGCTAAAGCGAGAACATGTTTTTATGTGCAATTAAAGCTGAGCGAAAAGCTGGATGAATCTCCCATTTACACTTCCTCATTTGCTCTATATTTCCTTTTGATACAAAATTTCGATTCTGCTCAAAAAGAATATGTTTAAATTCAGGTTTGTCTTTATTAATAATTTTAGGGTTAATAAAGCCAATTTCATGCAAATATTTTAATAATTTAATTGCATGTTCCTTATTTTCAGAGCCCAACTTTTCGCCTCTTAATTCAATTAACAACCCCCCAGGCATGCCCTGTAAAAATTTAAATAAATCATCAAAATCCCATTCAAAATTGTGTGAACTAAATCTATGCAATATATCTCTTGTTTGACTGCAATCTGCAACATACTCTTTCGAAATATCCTCCAATCTCTCTTCTGAATAGGTGTTCATAGCTAAATCTACATCAGCATCTGTTATTCGCAGTGGAGTATTTTTTTCTTTAGACTGTTTTTCTGTTAACAGACTAAGTTCATCTAATCTCGCAGTACGTCTCTTTTGTGCATTTTCAATAAGATGCCTGATTAGTTGTATTGCATCTCTAGGTCTGTTTCTTGCTGATTTCACAATAAAATCACGCCAATATCTTCTTTCTTGTGATGTTGGTAGCTTGACATCCTTATTTTCAAAGAAGGCATCGTATTCATCAGTATATTGCCTATGTATATGTTTATTTAATTCGACTTTCGCAGCAATTAATCGAGCTTCATAAATATCTTTTATAAGTTTATCCGACACATGTAGATTAACTTGATAGCTTCTGAAATGATCCATCTGTTCATTTTGAATAATTGAAGACTCTTCATTCATCCTGCTCCAGATACTGGTACGCAGACTAATTATTACTCGAACAGAAGGACATTTTATAGTTAGCTCTCTAATTGCCTGTAATAATCCCCAAATTTTATTTAACTCTTTATCATCGGAGCTAATCATTACTTGATCTGTATCATCTATAAAAATATAAAAAATATTTTCTCTTTCATTTTTTATTCTAATATTTATAGCATTGAGTAAACCATCTAAAGAGGAAGTATTTTTTTTTGTTAATGAAGTAATTATCTTTTCAAAATCTATACTGGTTGTAGGTGTTGCAATTATGGATAAAAAATTAAGGGATTTTTGGATAAAATCACTATCTACTTTCCCATGATTCTTCAGATAATTGTATAGTTCTTTATCTGAATCTTTTTTTATAAATTTTGGTAAATCTTTACTAATTTCTTCAATTATAGATTCTATCAACGCATCAAAAAAAGTAGATTTTAATTCTGCTAAACTATTATTCCCTGAAATAGATATTTTTTTAGCGATACTATCAGGTTTCATAAAAATACTATGAACACCAGCAAACTGATTTCCTTGATATAATTGGTTCATCAGGGCGGATTTTCCTATTCCTTTATGCCCAATCAATATGCTCATTCCACTAGGTAATGCAATGATGTTTGATAAGTTTTCTGGCATGATAAATAAATTGTTCAAGANTCCTTTATCTCCTTCTGCTGTACCTGTTAGAACGTAAGGTTTTAGATATTCTAAGTTGTCCATAAAATTATCCTTAAATAATATGCCTATTTTGTAAAATAATAGGCATATTTTATAAAAATTAGAAAATATTTCTCAAATACTTCCCAGTATAACTCCCCTTAACCTTCGCCACTTCCTCGGGGCTACCTGAAGCGATAATTTTACCACCGCCATCTCCCCCTTCCGGCCCTAANTCCACAATCCAATCCGCAGTTTTAATCACGTCCAGATTATGCTCGATAATCACAATCGAGTTGCCTTTGCCTTTCAAACGGCCTATCACTTCCAGCAGCAGGGCGATGTCGGCGAAGTGCAGGCCGGTGGTGGGTTCGTCGAGGATGTAGAGCGTTCTGCCGGTGTCGCGTTTGGAGAGTTCGAGGGCGAGTTTGACGCGCTGGGCTTCGCCGCCGGAGAGGGTGGTGGCGGATTGGCCGAGGCGGATGTAGCCTAGGCCTACGTCCATGAGGGTTTGCAGTTTGCGCGATACGGTGGGGACGGCGTCGAAAAATTCGCGGGCTTCTTCGACGGTCATGTCGAGGACTTGGCTGATGTTTTTGCCTTTGTATTGGATTTCGAGCGTTTCGCGGTTGTAGCGTTTGCCGTGGCAGACTTCGCAGGGGACGTACACATCGGGCAGGAAGTGCATTTCGACTTTAATTACGCCGTCGCCTTGGCAGGCTTCGCAGCGGCCGCCTTTGACGTTGAAGGAGAATCTGCCGACGTTGTAGCCGCGTTCGCGCGAGAGGGGTACGCCGGCGAAGAGTTCGCGGATGGGGGTGAACAGGCCGGTGTAGGTGGCGGGGTTGGAGCGCGGGGTGCGGCCGATGGGGGATTGGTCGACGTTGATGACTTTGTCGAGGTGTTCGAGGCCGTGGATGTCGTCGTATGGGGCGGGTTCTTCTTGGGCGCGGTTGAGTTCGCGGGCGGTGATTTTGGCGAGGGTGTCGTTAATCAGGGTGGATTTGCCGCTGCCGGATACGCCGGTGATGCAGGTAATCAAACCGAGCGGCAGTTCGAGGGTAACATTTTTGAGGTTGTTGCCGCGCGCGCCTTTGAGGACGAGCATTCGGTCGGGATTGACGGGCGTGCGTTCAGACGGCACGGCAATGGATTTTTTGCCGCTGAGGTATTGTCCGGTAACGGAATTTTCGCATTTGGCGACGTTTTCGGGGGTGTCGGCAATCAGTACGTTGCCGCCGTGTTCGCCTGCGCCGGGGCCCATATCGACGACGAAATCGGCTTCGCGGATGGCGTCTTCGTCGTGTTCAACCACAATCACGCTGTTGCCCAAATCGCGCAGGCGTTTGAGGGTGGCGAGCAGGCGGTCGTTGTCGCGCTGGTGCAGGCCGATGGAGGGTTCGTCCAAAACGTACATCACGCCGGTCAGGCCGCTGCCGATTTGGCTGGCGAGGCGGATGCGCTGGGCTTCGCCGCCGGAAAGGGTTTCGGCGGAGCGGGAGAGATTGAGGTAATCCAGCCCGACGTTGATCAGAAAGCCGAGCCGCTCGGTAATTTCTTTGAGGATTTTTTCGGCGATTTGTTTTTTGTTGCCGTCCAAATCCAGCGTTTCAAAGAATTGGTGGGTTTTGGTCAGCGGCCAGGCGGAGACTTCGTGCAAGGGTTCGCCGCTGACGTAAACGTAGCGCGCTTCTTTGCGCAAACGTGCGCCGCCGCAGCTCGGGCAGGCGCGGTGGTTTTGGTATTCGCGCAGTTTTTCGCGCACGGTTTCGCTGTCGGTTTCGCGGTAGCGGCGTTCGAGATTGGGGATGATGCCCTCGAAGGCGTGACTACGGTTGAAGGTGGTGCCGCGTTCGGATAGGTATGTGAAATCAATGACTTCTTTGCCCGAACCGTGCAGCACGACTTTTTTGACTTTTTCAGGTAACGTTTCCCAAGCAGCCTGCACGTCGAAACCGTAATGCCGCGCCAGCGACTGAATCATTTGGAAATAGAACTGGTTGCGCTTATCCCAGCCGTCAATCGCGCCTGCGGCTAAGGATAATTCGGGATGGGCGACCACTTTTTCGGGGTCGAAGAAATTGGTGTTGCCCAAGCCGTCGCAAGTCGGGCAGGAACCCATCGGGTTGTTAAACGAAAAGAGGCGCGGCTCCAATTCGGGCAGGCTGTACGAACACACGGGGCAGGCGAAACGCGCGGAAAACCAATGTTCTTCTCCGCTATCCATCTCCATCGCCAGCGCGCGCTCGTTGCCGTGGCGAAGCGCGGTTTCAAAACTTTCCGCCAGCCGCTGCTTGATGTCCGCCTTCACTTTCACGCGGTCGATAACCACGTCGATGTTGTGCTTGATGTTTTTTTCCAGCTTCGGCACTTCGTCAAGCTGATAAACTTCGCCGTCCACGCGCACACGGGCAAAGCCTTGCGCCTGCAAGTCGGCAAAGAAGTCGACAAACTCGCCCTTACGCTCACGAACTGCCGGCGCAAGAATCATCACGCGCGTGTCTTCCGGCAGTTTTAATACGGCATCGACCATCTGAGATACGGTTTGGCTCGACAGCGGCAGATTGTGTTCGGGGCAGTAGGGTGTGCCGACGCGTGCGTACAAAAGACGTAGGTAGTCGTGGATTTCCGTTACCGTGCCGACGGTGGAACGCGGATTGTGGCTGGTGGATTTCTTCTCGATGGAAATCGCGGGCGACAGACCCTCGATCAAATCGACGTCGGGTTTGTCCATCATCTGCAAAAACTGCCGCGCATAGGCGGACAGGCTCTCGACATAACGGCGTTGGCCTTCGGCATATAAAGTATCAAACGCCAGCGACGACTTGCCGCTGCCCGACAGCCCCGTGACCACCACCAGCTTGTGGCGCGGAATGTCCAAATCGATGTTTTTCAAATTATGCGTGCGCGCGCCGCGAATGCGGATGGTGTCGTTGTCGTGTGAATGTTTGGGATGATGGTTGCACATAATGGATGCCGCCTGAAAAATAAAGGAAAACCGATATTGTAGCACTTTCTCGGATGCCGTCTGAAGCTGCGTTCAGACGGCATTTGCCAGCGGAGTACGGCAGATTCCGTTATAAGGGCGGCAATTTTAACCCGCTTGAATAGAAGGATGACAAATGAACCGTCTGTAGCCCCACCCGATTATCGCCCGTGAGGGCTGGCCGATTATCGGCGGCGGTTTGGCTTTGAGCCTGCTGGTGTCGATGTGCTGCGGCTGGTGGTCTTTGCCGTTTTGGGTGTTTACCGTATTTGCCCTGCAGTTTTTCCGCGATCCTGCGCGTGAGATTCCGCAAAATCCTGAAGCGGTGTTGAGCCCTGTTGACGGCCGTATCGTGGTGGTCGAGCGCGCACGCGATCCGTATCGTGATGTTGATGCTTTGAAAATCAGTATTTTTATGAACGTGTTCAACGTGCATTCGCAAAAATCGCCTGCCGATTGTACAGTAACGAAAGTGGTCTATAACAAAGGCAAATTCGTGAATGCGGATTTGGACAAAGCCAGCACGGAAAACGAACGTAATGCGGTGTTGGCGACTACGGCTTCTGGTCGTGAAATTACTTTTGTTCAAGTGGCCGGTTTGGTGGCGCGCCGTATTTTGTGCTACACCCAAGCAGGTGCGAAACTGTCCCGCGGCGAACGCTATGGCTTTATCCGCTTCGGTTCGCGCGTGGATATGTATCTGCCTGTCGATGCGCAGGCGCAAGTGGCGATTGGCGATAAAGTAACCGGCGTAAAAACTGTATTGGCGCGTTTGCCGCTGACTGATTCTCAAGCCGAGCCTGTTTCACAAGCTGCTTCGGTTGAAACAGCGGCAAATCAATCTGCCGAACAGCAGCAAATCGAAGCGGCGGCGGCCAAGATTCAGGCGGCTGTGCAAGATGTGTTGAAAGATTAATTGCCGGTTTTAAAATTGGTTTAAAGTAAGAAAAAGATACTACTTTAATTGACAACAGAATCTTTACAATTCATTTTCAACTCATTGAATTTCAATATTTAAAAATTCACTGAATTTCAGACACGGCAAAGCAGGCATTTAAAAAATGCCTTTTTTCCTTGCAGGATTTACGCCGATTTGTAACGCGACGGATCGTAATCTTCGCCTTTCTTGTGTACGTGATACGCAATGACGGCTAGTTTACGCATCAATGCGGCGATGATGACTTTTTTAGGCTTCTTCTTGGCTTCCAGTCTTTTGATGAAATCGGGAAATGCCCTAATTCGGTATGCGACCATGGCGGGCATAAACAAGACGGCGCGTAATTTCCTGTTGCCAAACTTGGTCAGTTTGCCTTTTCCTCTTACGCTTGTACCGGATTCTTTTTGTTGCGGGCTTAGACCTGCAAACGCTGCAAATTTGTTTGATGTTTCAAACTGCGAAGATGTTAGATGATGAAACAATACGGCTGCGGTCATCCTGCCTATTGCCGGTATGGTTTCAAGACGCTTCACGCCTTCTTTGCATTTCGGCTTCTCCGTCTGCTCTTTTATCTTCGACTTTAAAACTTCAAGCTGTTCATTCATGGCTTTGATGATTTCTTCATATGCTTTGGCCGCTTCTTCATCTTTTGCCACCTGATAACGGTTTTTCATGGCCGCACATTCGCTTTTGATTTGCGTATATGCTGCCGTCAACCGTGAAAGCCTGTATTGCTCGTCAGTAGGTTTCTGCCTTTTTACAAGCTCGCTTTCTTTCGCCGACTGGCAATACTCCGCTATCAGTTTTGCATCCTGTTTGTCTGTTTTGGTTCGCTTGAATCTGCTTTCTGCATACTTGCTTATTTTCAGCGGATTTATTACGTAAACGCTGTAATACTGCGCGAAGTAGTCGGCAACGTCTTCATAATAGTTACCGGTTGCCTCCATGCAAATATGCAAATTCTCGCATCCCAAGCTTTTCAACCAGTCCGAAAACTGATCTAAACCTTTTGAATCGTTGTTAAACTTTGCCGAATATTCGGCATTGCCGACAATGGCCGTTGCGTCAAATGTCAGCTTGGATATGTCCAATCCTACGGCGTTACGCATGGGATTAACCTTATCTATTCAGAATCGTGTTCTTTGATACTACTCAATTTCACAAACAAGAAAAAACCGCCCGCCTATTCTTTTCCTCAAACTTTAAGTTTTGGGTATCTTCAGGCTGGACGGTTTCGGCAAGGGTTAGCTATTCCTTTGCCGTGTCTGATTCTATTATGGTTACTGGTTTTGGTAAAGGTTTCTGTTGCGACCCGAATGTCTGGTTTTTTTTGGGGCGTATCTCACTCTGGAATCACTCCGTTAGTGGGTTTCCGGTATTGAAAAACAGTTCAGAAAAAAGAAAAAGGGGGTATTCATAAAGATTGGGCAAAAAGCGCGCCCAATCTTTACAAAACTTCCCCCTTTTTCTTTTTTCTGCCCTATTTTCCTGCACCTACACCCCCCGAACGAAGCGATTCCAGACTGAGACACTTTAAAAAAAAACAGCCATTCTAGAAGTTAACCCCCTTCACTCAGCTCAAGCCATCCTGAGGGGTAGGGGCTGAAACCGAAAGATTTTTATTTTGAATGAAAGGAACTTTATGACATAGATTCAGGCGCAAAAATCAAAGAGCGGTGGGGATAAGCAAAAATCCCCAAGCCTGAGAACAAGGGGATTTTTTGCATTCCTGCCAAGTGTGAAACTTACAGGAAAATCAAATGCAGATAACTTTGAAATTTGGCAAACTGCTTTTGACTATCACGATTGATATACGGTTTATTCTAGCCGTTATCATACTGATAAGTCAATAACCCACGACAAGAACCGCCCAATTAAGGGCGGTTTTCTAATTAACAACGCCACCGCCCGAACCTTCGAATATCTTGCCCTTCTCCTCCCAATTATCATACATCAAGTTTTGCTGCGGCTTTCCGCCCATTACGAGAACTTGAGGCTTGTCCGATTTCGCGGACTGTGGCGCCTGTTCCGTCCTTTGCTTTTCTTCCTTGTAGGGATTGAAGGGCAGGCCGTTTTTCGCGTAATCCTTGCACATTGCCTTTGTGATTTCCTTCAAGGGCGTTCCCTGTTGGGAATAGCATGTGCAATCTGATTTTCCGCCGTCTATACATCCGGCTATTTGCTCAAATGTCTTTACCTGTCTCACGCCGTTGTATATGGGCTTGCTTTCGGGCTTTTCGGGTAAAGTCGGCGTAAAGTCTTCAGGTTTCAGATTATCGGAATGCTCAAAAGGCGATGTTTCTGATGATGCCGTCTGCTCCGCCATCGTCTGTTGCACAACGCTTTCTTTTTGCACTTCCTGCTCAATCTGGCCGCCTGTTGCTTTACTGTAAATTTGGAACATGCCGAAACTTTTCCAGCCCACAAAACCTATAATCGCAATCAACGCCCAAACCGCCCAAGGAATTTTTTTCTTGAACTTTTGGTGCTGGCTTGCGGATTTATAGTATTTAAAGGCTTCTTTCGGCGGTTTCCAACTTGCGGATTCTACGCCGCTAACCCCTGCCGGGTTATCTAACGACGTTACACATTTATACCAAGAGTACTGTTTCATGCCGATTGCCTTGCGTTCAAGATGCACATGCTTTGAAACAAGGTTGCGGACGAATATATCAAGTTGGCTCGGGTGCTGCGTCATCAAAATAACGGTATGCCCGTCATGGCGAAGTTCTGTCAGTTCTTGAATATATGGCGGAACGGGACGGCCTGCCGCGCGTACCGGGTAAGTATAATGCGCTTCGTCAACAATCAGCACCGCGCCTTCCGGTATGACATCACGAAGCGGGGCGGACATGATTTGCTCTTCCGTCAGTTCGTGGGCAAGGAACTTTCGTTTGTCCAATCCGTCGATATGGCAGAAATAAAGCGGCCTGTCTACCTCCGTGCCGTCTTCCAATTTCATTTTGAACAATCCGTCTTCGTTGTTCAAAATCATAGAGACGACACGAGAGGTTTTGCCTGTCCCCATATTTCCCGTAAACAGATAAATCATGTTTCCCCCTTATCGCGGAAAGACAAACGTCAGTTTGTTCAATGTTTTCATTCCGATATAGAATGAAAACGCGCCGAACAGATAGCCCAACCCCTGCCCAAATCCTGAAATTAAAAGAAGGTTCAGTATGTCGGAAGGCATGGAATTTATCGCGTTGGCCGTGTAGTCCTTGAACTTGTTCAGTGCGATAAGATACCCGGCATAGGTTACAAATGTCATACCCGTTGCAATGATGATTCGTACGATCAGCATTTTCAACAGAATGCCTAAAAGTGGAATGAGACCTGCTAATAATGGCATTATTCTTTCCTCAAAGACCCGAACACAACGAAGGCGGACATGATGATAAAGGCGAGCAGTACGGCAAATCGGATTTTTTCCGCAAACACGCATAACGGCTGATAGCTTGCCTCATAACTCTTGCCGAAAACATGAAAGGTTTTCGGCTGCGGACATACGCCGTTAGACGGTAAAAAGTCGTCTGAAGACCATGTTTTATCGTCTGTAACTTGCGGTATGATTATGTCGTCAAACATGCCGTCTGAAGGTTTGCCCATCTCCTGACAGGCTAGGATTGTCGGAAAATACCGACATAGAAATCCGCCGTCTTTGCCGTCCTTTCCGTCTTGCCCATCCTTTCCGTCCCTGCCGTTTGCCGGTGCCGTGCCCGGTAAAACCGGCGACCCCGGGCTTGTGCCGGGCTTCAAGTTTGGTTCGGGATTTGTGTCCGGTGCAGGTTCGGGATTGGGACGCGTGCCGGGATTCTCATTGGGATTCGGATTGTTTGATGGATTCGTTGCCGGTGATGTATCAGGAAGCGGGCGTACATTTGGGGCTTCCGCGCTTCCGGGCGTGAGATCGGGACGCGGGGTTACTTGAACATCGGCCGTTGTGTTGCCTTGCGAATCCCTGCCGAATGTTGCGACAACCTGAACGGGATTCCCGTTCCTGTCCGTTACCGGGCCCATATTCACTTTTGTCCCGGGTGCGACTTCTACTTTTTCGGAATAACCGGGATAACCGGTTGCCTTAATGTATTTATCGGGATTGGAATCAACCTTGGCGGCTAAGATTTCTTCCAGCCTTTGACTATTCATTTCTTCTCTGTATCTTGGATTTTCTCTAAGTTGAAAACTAACTCCAGACCTATAATCATCGCCCTTATGAACTGAACAATCCCCGCCGTTCCAATTAAATTCACAATGACTTAAGACAAATGAATTCCAATCCAAAGCACTTAATTTAGCTAACTCTTTTTTGCGTCTATCCCAATACGGACGCGCAAGACTCTCCATTCTGCTTTCCATCAGTTCTTTTACTTCGGGAAATCTACTGTAATCTTGCTTAAGGCGCATAATCGAACTGTCAACTCCATAGCACGAATAATCTACTACTCTTTCGTTCGGATAATCGCCCACCCTATACCAAATACAATTCTGCGCGGGATAGTATTTTAGGAATTTGTCGGTTTCGGGGTCGTATTGGTAGCCTTGGGCTTGAATATCTTCTTTGAAAATTTCGTAAACGTCATAGGCTAAAAGAGCAGTCCCTACATAAGGGACTGCCCTTGTGCTGAATTTCGCGCCTTGACGGACTAATGCGCCAACGCCTGCCAAGACTCCGGCGCGGGATACGCTGGCGGTTATTTTGGCGTTGATTCGGGCTTTTGCGCCCGTAGGGGTATGGTCGACATTTGCCGCTTCTGCGGATTTGGCAAATCTTTCAGATGTTGAATTTAATTTGAAACCATTTGACTTCAAATTATTAGGGGAATGAAATCCAATTTCTGATTCTTCTAATTTTAACGGTTCAGAATAAGCATTATTCGAACATAGAATTAAAATCAGAACTATCGGTGTACTCTTGATAAACGAATTCATGAACAGTTTTCCCGTTCTCTTCTGATTTTCTTATAAAAATAACAGATTCATCAGAAAAATAAATCTTCCAAATATTATGTGCGACCCTCTTATTTAAGAAATAAGAGAAGCTCTCTAAAATATCGTACTCTTTTACGTTATTAACAAATTCTTCAAATTCTTTCTGAGCAATAAAAGCCATCGATTGCCCAAAATACTCGCTTGACGGCTGATATTTATAAAGTGCCAACTGCGCCTGCGTGATAAACGGCTTGTTCATGGTTCTGTCTTTCAAAGATTGTTAAAAGCTTCGATTTTGACACCATAACTTCATGCGTTCAATCCTTAAACAGAATCGCCCCGATTAATACGGGGACTGCAATGCCGAGATAGAAATAAAAATCCATCATTTCAAGACCTTTTTCAGCAGGGAAACAAAGTAAACGGACGCCATCACGCCGAACACTATCCAGCCTGTTTCAAAACCGCTTTTCAAATTGTCTTCCGGACTGCATTCCGCCAAGGATAGACTTAGCGGCTGACCGTCCGACATCTTCCACAGGCTGCCGTTATATTCCGGCCTGATTATCTGTCCGTTTTCTTTGATTCTTGGTACTACCAAGCTGAAATAAAGGTTTTCAGCCTGGTTCTTCTCAAGACATTTATTTCCGACTTGGTAGTACATGTTGTCTTACTTCATCACTCGTTTGACGATAGAAAAGACAAAGAGCGCGGCGAAAACGCCGACTACAATCCAACCGGCTTCCATACCGTCGGCTTTTGCGCTTTCCAAAGCGGTTTTTGCAACTTCGGGCAATGCTGCGTTTGCATGTGCGGCCAGAGCCAGGGGAGCAGCTGTTACGACAGCCAGTTTTGCGCCGTATTTACGGCAAGTATTCATGATGTTCATGATTTTTTTCCTATCGGCGGTAATTAAAAAATTTATTCGGGCGACCGCCATCCGCCCAAATTCAGACTTTAAAAAATGTGAAAACGATAAATTCGTTTTCGTTCCCGATTTCTTCCAATCCCGCGTTTGCTGCGTCTTCGAAATTGTCGAAACAACCGGCATTCACGATCAGTTTCGTGTGTCCGATATCCCCCGTTTCAGGGGACAAATACAGAAAGTCCCCTGTTGATACGGACTGAACAACATAGACTTTCTGCATTTATTTAACCTTTCTTCACGGGAGAAAATCCCAACACGTTCACTTTCTGAGTTTTGCCGGTTGTTACGATTTCCACATCCAAATCGGCATCAATCGGGAATTTCTGATTTTTGAAATGTTCGAAATTGGCGGACGCGCCATAGTTGTACTCAACGGCCGACATGCCCAAGGCATTGCCCTGAGTTACATCTAGAGGGGTAGCCACGATAATTCGGCAATAATCGAATTCCTTGCCTTCGATGTTTCCGGAGAATTTTTTAACGCCAATGATTTGGCCCCGCATATTAAGATTCATGATTTTTCCTAAAAAATAAAATTGAACGACATTAGGGCTGCCGTTTTAAGCCCATGAAATTGGTAAATTCGCGTATTGGTCATACATCTTCTCTAAATAACGCTGATCTTCCCCTCTTTTTTGACGCCGAATATATCGATCCATCCACATGCCGTATTCATCAAATTTTAGGACGGACGGTATTTCATGCATTGGCGTTGCCTTTGCCTCGCTGCAATCGTAATTCTCGAAGCTCAGTTTTTTAGGCAAAAAATCATGTTTCGGCTCAAGCACTTCAAACAATTCTTGTTTGGACTTGTCCGGAAACACTGCTTTCAATGCATTGATTCCCCGTCCGATTTGTTTTTTCAGTCGTTCTATATAGGTATCGAAATCAATCATGATCTTGCTTTTGACCGCTTCAATACGGTTTGCGCTGCCTGTAAACCGTTCGCAAATCGGGTATGCTCCGCCGAAATACTCGCCCGGTGTCTGTAAGACTTCAAAGGGAATTACAATGTCTTTCGCTTTGAATTCGATTTCAAAGCGCGTCCAAATGCTTGTTTTATCGCCAAGCTGCTTGCCTTTTTCATAGATTCGTACATATTTTGAAGACTCACGCGAACCTATGCCGTAGGTTTTTCCCCTCGTCATTTTGGCTTCGTCTTCTTCCTCCCAGTCAGAGCCTAGGCACTCGCCCTTCGGTTTAACGTGATGGCACGTGAACAAACCTTTATTGCGGTCTTCTCTTGCCTGATTCGGGCTGTACTCTCCGTTAAAAAAGTCCTTTGCAATGTCAACGCGCGTTATTTTTGGACGAATCGCATTTGTCAGAAAATCAAAAAGCCTTGATTCCCATCCAATATTTGCAGCATTGCAGCCTACCGCCGTCAATTCAAAAAGCATCGTGTTGTTTTGGCCGCCGAAATGGACGCGCCCGTATTGGGCATTATCCGTTCCCATCAGCCAGCAGCCTTCATAGAAACGCCCGCCCGAATGCTTGGCTTTTTCAATGATTCCGAATCCAAAAATTTCTTCCATCTTGGCGGAAGCCGCGCGGATGAAATCATCATCATCGAACAAATCAAACGAAAGTCCATAAACATGGAAAAACGTGTCTTCATGAATTGAAAATGTGATTTGGTCAATGAAAGCCGAATCTGATACACCGCGCCTAAGAGGAACGCCTAACAGGTTTCCTTTGCCGTCCGTTATGTACGTTTCGTAACATTCGAAGACTTCCTGAACCCTGCCCGCCGTTTCGGTTTCTGTACCCCCCCTGTTAGATAAGGGGGGAAGATTTGAAGCGGTTGCCGGCTTCCTGCCGTCCGCCAAAGCGTCCGTCATCACGCCGGCAACCGCCTTTGTCATCCCTTGCTTATCTTCCATGGTGCGAATCCTCAAAAACGGGCAAAAAAAAATCCCTGTTACTTGTAGAAAGTAAAGGGCGTTAATTTTTGTTAATCGTCCCTTCTTAGGGACGCAATATATAAGGTTTTCAGACTGCCGTCTGAAAACCTTTTTTGTTTGCCTGTCCGATTTTAAAACTTCACATTTACGCCGCCGGTAAAGCTGCGGCCCATTTGCGGCGTATCAGAGAGGAAGCTGCTGTGGACGTAAACGGATTGGTTGAGCAGGTTGTCGGCTTTGACGTACCAATTCCACTCGCCATAGCGCGTATTGCGGCGGTAGTTTGTGCCGAGGTTGAGCATATGGTGTCCGGGCGTACGCGTTTCGTAGCGGGCGAGTTTGTTTTGGGCGAACACGCGGTAGTAGTCCAAGTTGGCATCGATGCGGTCGGTTAGCGAGGCTTTCAGGTGGAAGCCGAGGCGCGCAGCCGGAACGCGGGGAGCGTTTTGGTTATCCTGTGCGATGAAAGGACGGTTGCCGTAAGCATCTTCCCTGCCGGGCAGGGAAGGCAGGTTTTTCAGACGGCCTCGTACATAGTCGCCAGAAACGCCGATGCGGTAGTGCGGTGTGGGCTTGAAGTAGATTTCACCTTCCGCGCCGTAGAAGTCCGCACCGGATTGGTTGTAGCGTACGAGCTTCATTTCGCTGTCGTCTTCGATGGATTTGGGGCCGCGTCCGTCGTTTAAGGTTTGGGCGTAAATGTAGTTGCCGAAATGGTTGCGGTAGAGTGCCAGATTGTATTGCCAGCGGTCGCCTTCGTAGCCCAGCGCGAGTTCGATGTTGTTGGAACGCTCTTTGTTGAGGTGTTTGTTGCCGACTTCAAAAGTGTTGGTGGCAACGTGTTTGCCGTGTGCGTACAGCTCTTGCGTTGACGGTAGGCGTTCCTGATGGGAGGCGGTCAGGCTGAGTTTGTGGTGCGGCGTGAAATACCAGTTGCCCGAAAGTGCGAATGAGCGGGCGGTTTGGCGGTGCGCGCCGAGATCGGGTAGGGGCTGGTTGTAGTAGTTTTCCCGATCAATCAATGCTTTGTCGTATCGGATGGAGGCTTTTTGTTTTTCCACGCGTACGCCGCCTTCAAGCGTGAAGTTGTCCCAGTTTGCCTGTTCTACACCGAAAAAGCTGTAATGGCGCACATTGTTGTCAATCAACATCGGTTGTTGGACGGTTTCGGGAATGGCGGAAAGTGCGCTGGATTTTTGTCCCAAATATTGCACGCCCCAGCTGCCTTTCAGACGGCCTATGGGTTGGTGGCGCAACTCGATACGGGCGTTGTGTGTTTTGTTGTTGAAGAAGTTTTCTACTGCATCGCCTGCTTTTTCGTCGTGGTGGTAGTCGTTGCGGTTCAGGTGTACGCGCAGGGCTTCAAAACCGGGGAGCGGCTGCTTCCATTCGGCACGGAGTTCGTAGCGTTTGTTGCGCAGGTCTATCCACGGTCTGCCGCTGTGGGTGTGTGCGTGTGCACCGTCACCGTCGTGAGAACCGCAGCTCAAACCCGGATTGTCGTAATCGATGTCTTCTTCGGTCAACAAGTGCGGATAAAGCTGCAAATAGCGTTTGTTAATCAAACTCTTTTGCCAAATGATGTCGGCGTGGCAATCATCGTATTCGTGGCTGTGGGCAGGCAGGCCGTATTGGTCTCTGCGGTCGCTGTACACCACGCCGATAAAGCCTTTTTCGCCAACCCAAGACAGCCCGATGCTGCCTGTTTGCGAATCGGCGTGGCTGTCGGGCAGCCGTTTCAGATTGCGGTAACGCGGTACGGCGTAGTCGCCTGATTTGCGGTACAAGCCTTCGGTATGTAGCACGAAGTTGTTGCCCAAACCGATATTGATGCCTGCGGATGTCAGTTTTTCCAAATTGCCGCTGCTCAAACGTAATCCGGCTTCGCCCGATACGCCGTTTTCAGGCATTTTTTCGGGGATTTTTCCATCGGCAACATCGACCAAACCGGCCACATTGCCCGAGCTGTACAAGAGCGTAACCGGCCCGCGCAGGATTTCGACCTGTTGCGACAAGGCGGTATCTACCATAATGGCGTGATCGGGCGAAAAATCCGCCATATCGCCTGTTTCGCCGTGATGGTTCAACACTTTAATCCGCCTGCCCGTTTGACCGCGAATGACAGGAGCAGACGCGCCGCCGCCGTATTGCGAGGCATGAATGCCCGGTACGCCGTCCAAAGCATCGCCCAAGTTGACGGCTTTTTGGCGCAAGGTATCGCCGGAGATGATTTTGTCGGAGGAGGTCGAAGCGTGCAGCAGCCCCGAAGTGGCACGCGGACGGCTTTTGCCGACGACGCTGACCGTTTCCAAATCCACCGATTGTTCAGTTTCATGCGCTTGGGCGAGTAGGGGCGTGTTGATTAAAATAATTGATAAAACAATGGGTTTGAGTGTGGTTTGTGCCATTTTGACTTCTCTTCGCATTTCAAAAGTTTGTTATTATATAACATTACATTTTTTATATCATAAGATTTTGAGAACACTCAGAGGGCATAGGCAAAAGTTTTTCAAATGACACGGTTGCGGCATCGGGCGGTGTCCATTTGTATCCGCCGTCATTCGGGGGCGTGGTTGATGTTGACGCAGATTCCGCTATGTTTGCCCATTATATTCGGCTGCGGGATAACCAAAATTTATGAGGGCATAAAAACGGTACGTTCCCGAACGGTCGAAAAGGTGGCAAAATGGCGTACTTGTCAGAACGCGAGGCTCTGCGCCAGATTCACGAGGGCGCATCGGGCACGCTAAGATGTAAGGGGTATGGATGGGGGTATCGGAAATGCAGTTAATAATAAACAAATTATAAATCAATAGGTTAATCACAAAATGCTTTTGTTTATCGACAATTACGACAGTTTTACTTACAACATCGTCCAGTATTTCGCAGAATTGGGGCAGGAAGTCGCCGTGCGCCGCAACGATGATATTACGTTGGAGGAAATCGAGGCATTGAATCCGCAATATCTCGTTATCGGTCCTGGTCCGTGTTCGCCCAAAGAAGCGGGGATTTCCGTGGCGGCGATGCGCCATTTTGCCGGCAGGCTGCCGATTATGGGCGTGTGCCTCGGGCATCAGACGATAGGCGAGGCGTTCGGCGGCAGGATAGTCCGCGCCAAAACGCTGATGCACGGCAAGGTGTCGCCCGTGTCCCATTCGGGCAAGGGGATGTTTAAAGGTTTGCCCAATCCGGTTACCTGTACGCGTTATCACAGCCTCGTTATCGATCGGGATAATTTGTCCGATTGTTTGGAAATCACGGCTTGGACTGACGACGGCGAGATTATGGGCGTGCGCCATAAGGAATATGCCGTCGAGGGCGTGCAGTTCCACCCCGAAGCCCTCTTGACCGAACACGGACATGATATGTTAAACAATTTTTTAGTTGAATTTCAAAACTTCAAACCGCAAAAAATCTGACATGATGCCGTCTGAAGCCCTTCAGACGGCATTTTCGTCCGAATATTGAACGGAGGACAAAAAATGATTACACCGCAACAGGCTATCGAACGATTAATCAGCAATAACGAGTTGTTTTACGATGAAATGACCGACTTGATGCGTCAGATTATGAGCGGACAGGTTCCGCCGGAGCAGATAGCGGCCATTTTGACAGGATTGCGTATCAAGGTTGAAACCGTTTCCGAAATTACCGCGGCTGCAGCCGTCATGCGCGAGTTTGCGACAAAAGTGCCGCTGGAGAATGCAGAGGGGCTGGTTGATATCGTCGGTACGGGCGGGGATGGTGCGAAAACCTTCAATATTTCGACGACTTCGATGTTTGTTGCCGCAGCAGCAGGCGCGAAGGTTGCCAAACACGGCGGGCGTTCCGTTTCATCTTCCAGCGGTGCGGCGGATGTGGTGGAGCAAATGGGTGCAAACCTCAACCTGACTCCCGAACAGATTGCCCAAAGTATCAGCCAGACCGGCATCGGGTTTATGTTCGCACCCAATCACCACAGTGCCATGCGCTATGTCGCCCCGGTACGACGTTCGCTCGGTTTCCGAAGTATTTTCAACATATTGGGTCCGTTAACCAATCCTGCGAGCGCGCCGAACCAGCTTTTGGGCGTGTTCCATACCGATTTGTGCGGCATTTTGTCGCGGGTCTTGCAACAACTCGGTTCTAAACACGTTTTGGTTGTTTGCGGGGAGGGCGGCTTGGATGAAATTACACTGACGGGCAAAACGCGCGTTGCCGAACTCAAAGACGGAAAAATCAGCGAATACGACATCCGCCCAGAAGATTTCGGTATCGAAACCCGCCGCAATTTGGATGAAATCAAAGTTGCCAATACTCAGGAATCTTTGTTGAAAATGAACGAGGTGCTGGATGGGAAAGAAGGGGCTGCGCGCGATATCGTATTGCTCAACACCGCCGCCGCCCTGTATGCCGGAAATATCGCTGCTTCGCTTTCAGACGGCATATCTGCCGCACGGGAAGCCATCGATTCTGGTAGGGCAAAATCGAAAAAAGAGGAGTTTGTCGGTTTTACACGGCAATTTGCCTAAGCAGGCAGAATAGAATATAAAGCAACAAATGCCGTCTGAAAATTTCAGGCGACATTTGTGTTTCAGAGTCAAAAGAATGGGGGAGGGCAATTTATTTATATAAAAACTTTTGGGGCTGTAAAGGAGCAAAGATTGCAGTTGCAACGTGTGGTAGAGTATGGGTGCAGATGGTAAAACTTATAAGAGCGGAGCCTATTCGATTGTGCATAATAAGGATTTTGTGGGGAACAAACGGATACCTTTCTTGCTAGGAACCAATGACACCACACAAGGTACATGTAAGGGGTTTTGCTATTCACATAGCAGTTATTTTGCGGAAGTGCCTGAACAGTACCAAAAGGATAAGAATGGGAATATTGTTAAAAAGAATGGTGAACCTGCATCAAAGGCGTACAAGTCAATGCCAAAAACCTAAGCATTCAAAGCGTACAAGATAGAGAAACTTATCAAAGCAAACAACAAAACGCCAGTGCACAAGTTACCGTAGGTTATGGCTTCAGTGCCAGTGGCGATTACAGCCAAAGCAAAATCCGATCCGACCATGCTTCGGTAACCGAGCAAAGCGGTATTTATGCCGGAGAAGACGGCTATCAAATCAATGTGCAGAACCACACCGATTTGAAAGGCGGTTTGATTACTTCCACCCAAAAATCGGAAGACGATGGCAAAAACCGTTTTACAACGGGTACGCTCACCTTTGAAGACTTGGCGAATAAGTCGGAATATTCGGGCAGTTCGTTTGGCGTTGGTTTAAGCGACTCAATGGGCGGCGGTGAGAGTATGCCCAAAGAAATTGGCGGACAAAAACTGATGACTTTGGGTAGCAATAAAACTTTTGACCTAACCGAACCTGATGGCACGCCGACTGGCGAAAGCAAAACCGTTGCTATGGGTTCGCTGAAAACTCAAACAGGTATCGGACACGACAGTGAAAGCCAGCATTCAGTAACACATTCAGGCATTAACACCGCCAATATTGTGATTGCTGATGAGAATAAGCAAAAAGAACTCACAGGCAAAACTGCCGATGAAACAATCGGTGCAATCAAAACCGATGTAACTGTGGAAAACTACGCAGAGCATATAGGCAGCCTGAAAAATAACTTCGACAAAGAAAAAGTTTTGAAAGAACTGAACATTCAAGTCGAAGTTACCAAAGATTTCAGCGAAAACGCCAAAGCCACGATTGCCCAAGTTTATGAACCCAAGCAAGCGAAATTGCGAGAAGAAATCAAAGAATTGGAGAAGAAAAAAGACTTTTCTGACCCTAATTCAAAAGAATGGGAAATTTATCAGGCGGAACAAGATAAACTTTATGACAAAATTTATAACCTGCAATATCAAAAACGGATTTTGGAAACCGTTGTTGGTATTGTGGCGTTAGACCCTGATACGGCGATTACGCAGGGCTTATTGCAAGGCGTTGCTACAAAATTACGCCGAGAAACTTTGGATAATTCACGCAAATTTCCTGGCATTGTCGATAAAAACGGCAAAGTCTTATTAAGCAATGTTTCTTACGATAGCGATTACTTTGACGGCGTGAAGTTGGGCGGTGTTCGAGTTGATGTGCAAGCGATTTGTGGGGAAGGTTATGACCGATGCAACAAAAACTTTAATGGAACATATACATTTAACGAAGACCCAAACAGAGCCGATGGAATAGCAACATTCAATGACGCAATGGATCCGAAAAAAAATCCTGCGGCAAAAGATATGTATGGTGCAACTGGTGGCGTGCAGGGGTTAATGGGAACGATGATTGGCAATCCTTATCCAAAAGGTTCTTTCTTTTGGGATACTAATGTAGAGGGTTTTGCTGGAACACACGATTTTATGGGCGGTCAAATGTGGGGCTTTTATCGTGGAAAAGACGCAGGCTATGAACAGGGTAATACCACTCTTGACCGAAGAACTACTAACAAAAAAGACGCAATAGGTTCATCAGTAACAGCCGCCGTCGCCATTCCTGTCGCCGCACCGTTTGCTATTGCTGATATAGTCGATCAGGATTTTATCCAAGCGATTATGAAAATTACTGGTCATTGATTATCTATATATTGGTGGTTGTTATGAAATACTATATTAAAGTTGTCATTATTGTTTTTATAATGGTAATGACAACTTCTTGTAATCCTTGCTTTTTTGCAACTTCTTCTTGTGATTATTCTTTTAGAAAAAACTATCCTATAAATAGCGACGATGAATATTATGTTAAGAATAATACGAGCAAAGAAACAAGAATTGCGGATTTACGCTATTGTATTTCTTATGCATGTCCAGAAGTTTATCAAAAATATCAACTACCAGATGAAAATGGAGATTATAGGGAGATTATTCGCAGAAAATATAAAGATGATTATAAAAAGGGCTATAAGAATGCAGATGATGTCATGACATGCTACGGAAAGATTGGAGAATGCATGAAAAATAATAAAGGATATTCAACAAAATGGTAATGTTCCGCTTATTATCAACAGCCCTTGTATTGTTGATAATGCAGGGCTGTTATTACACAACTATTGATAATGAAAAATGCTTTGTTGCCCCACAAAGCGTTCATTGTCCTGTAAGTTCTGATATTGAAAATGTTATTAGAAAAAATCCTAATAAAAGCATAAATCAAGTTAGGAGTGATATTAAATATTGTGCTAATATGTATTTTTCCAATATACGGGAATTAAATATTCCGCAAGATTTTGATAATTACATTTTCATACTTAAAGAAAAAGGGATTCCAAGAAATGATAAGGAATTGGCTTATAATGCAGTTAGAAATATGCACATTATTTGTTTGAGTTCTTTGGGTGGTTATGATTATTATCAAAAAACCGCAGAATTTCAGAAAATAGATTATAAAAAAGAAATGGAGAAATTGTTAAATGAAAACCATTAAATTTGCTATTGCCAATATAGTTGATAGCGACTTTATCCAAGTGATTATGAAATTAAGAGGGCATTGATTTATGATTACGCGTTGTTTTAAAGTTGTCATTATTGTTTTTATAATGGTAATGACAACTTCTTGTAATCCTTGCTTTTTTGCAACTTCGTCTTGTCATTATCCTTTTGATGATATGACGACAAGAGCAAACAACGATATTGAATATTTTGTTAAAAATAATACGACTAACGAACAACGAATTGATGATTTCAGAAGTTGCCTTTCCGTTGCTTGTCCTGAAATATATAAATTATATCAATTACCTGATGAAAAGGGTAATTATCAATATATTATAAAAAAATATTATGATAATAAATACAATGATAATGCAGTCAAATCGATAAATTGTATTGGGGATAATACAAGATGTATGCTTAATAATAAAGGATATTCAAAAAAATGGTAATAATGGGTTACGGCGTTTCAGGCAGTGCGAGTTATAGCAAGTCCAAAGTGAATGCGGATTATGCGTCTGTGAATGAGCAAAGCGGCATATTTGCGGGTGAAGACGGTTATCAAATCAACATCAAAGGACACACCGACCTCAAAGGCGGACTCATCTGCAACGTGTGGTAGAGTATGGCAAAAGTCAAAACATTACAGTCAAAATTACGGAGATCGAATAAATGACTTTCAATCAAGAACAAGATTATTGGGCTGGCTATAAGGCAAATGAAAGAGCCTTGATTATTCAAACATGGTCAGGATTTGGGCGATATGCTCCAGACCACCTATATCCCCCCCCATATCCTGCCATTGGATACCGACAATGAAACTTTAGGCACGACGGTCTTGCAAGCGTTGGCGAACAGCAGGACTTTCGTTTATGACAGTCCAGAAGACCAAGATTTTTTTGATACCGAAAAAATTCGGCAACGCTATGAGGATTGGGTTGCCAAGCTATGCGGGAACTTGGGCTATAAAACCAGACGCGCCCTATTTAAAAACATGATGAGCGGGGATATTTGGCTGCACAACGGCTGCCTGAAAATCAGCCCGAGCCGCCATGTCAAGCTGGAAGCGTGGGATGCCATTGATGCAGACGATGTAATTTTATCATTGGATAACAGCCCTGAAGAAATCGGAGAAGGTTTAAAGTTGGCATTGAGCCACTGCCGATAATATTTGACAAAAGGCCGTCTGAAAGCTGGTAAACCCTTTCAGACGGCCTTTACTTTTCTGTAAAACAACACACAGGCCGTCTGAAAAACAGCTTCGACAAAGACGCGGTCGCCAAAGAGAGCAACCTGCAAAGGGAAGTAACACAGGAGTTCGGCAGAAACGCCGCCCAAGCCGTAGCGGCCGTTGCCGACAAACTCGGCAATACCCAAAGTTACGAACGGTATCAGGAAGCCCGCACCCTGCTGGAGGCCGAACTGCAAAACACGGACAGCGAAGCCGAAAAAGCCGCCATCCGCGCATCCCTCGGCCAAGTAAACGCCTACCTTGCCGAAAACCAAAGCCGCTACGACACCTGGAAAGAAGGCGGCATAGGCAGGAGCATACTGCACGGGGCGGCAGGCGGACTGACGACCGGCAGCCTCGGCGGCATACTGGTCGGCAGCGGTACTTCCCTTGCTGCACCGTATTTGGACAAAGCGGCGGAAAACCTCGGTCCGGCGGGCAAAGCGGTGGTCAACGCACTGGGCGGGGCGGCCATCGGCTATGCGGCGGGCGGGAATGTCGGTACGGCGGCAGTAGGGGCGAATGTCGATTGGAACAATAGGCAGCTGCACGACAGCGAGATCAGAAAAATTAAAGATAATGCCGCTAAATTTGCCAAACTCCATCCCGGCATTTCCCAACGGCAGGCAGAAGAGCGGCTGGTGGCACAAGCTATGCGTCAGGTCGATGCGGCTTATTATGCCAAACATGCCGACACCGACACGGCGGCGGAACAATTCCTACGCAGCATAGCAGGAAGTTTCAAAGCCGACGGGGAAACGTTCCTGGATTTTGCCCCGATGAAGTATTACAGGGACAGCGGTAAATTTGCCGAACAGCAGGGCTATAGGGAAACGAGGGAGCAGTTGAAAAGAAATGCGGTTTCCAGTTATACGGAAAGAAGCCGGCAGATTCGGAACAAAACTTTTGATACTGCTACAGCAGGAATAGGTAAAGGCATAGCCAACCTGCCGTCGTCCTATATAAATGGCTTCATCGGCCTATATAACGGCACTATCGGCAAACCGGTCGGGAAGGAAGCACCATATGTCCCATTGATCATGGAATACGATAACCCTATCGAAGAAGAGGTAGGTGCTTGGGCTGCTGACAAATTTGACAGAGCGGCGGGTATACTGACCGGTATTAAGGCCGGTGCTGTCTCATCAGGAAGGGGGGCATGGAATAAAAACGGCAAAACCGGTGCCTGGCAAAAAACCGGGGAGATGTCCGTCCTCGATGGGGAGATGGCGGGGGGAAATAAGCTAAGGAAACAAGCAAATCATGAAATTAATAAACTAAAATCTGCCGATGAAATTAATTTTGCAGATGGAATGGGAAAATTTACCGATAGCATGAATGACAAGGCTTTTAGTAGGCTTGTGAAATCAGTTAAAGAGAATGGCTTCACAAATCCAGTTGTGGAGTACGTTGAAATAAATGGAAAAGCATATATCGTAAGAGGAAATAATAGGGTTTTTGCTGCAGAATACCTTGGCAGGATACATGAATTAAAATTTAAAAAAGTTGACTTTCCTGTTCCTAATACTAGTTGGAAAAATCCTACTGATGTCTTGAATGAATCAGGTAATGTTAAGAGACCTCGTTATAGGAGTAAATAAAAATGGCAATTTGGAATTATCGGTACTACCTTATCCCATCAGCTGCTATCAGAAATAAATTTAATGCAAATAAAGATATCATACTTGATGAGTATCGATCTAATGGTTTTCAGAATTTTAATGAGAATAAAAGTTTTGAAAATTACTTTATCGATAATGATGTTATATTATCATCAATAATAAATGAGGCAAAAAAACAGCTTAAATTGAAAGAGTCTTGGGATAAAGACGCAATCATGTTTTGTGATAATTTTGGTAATAGTCTTACCGTTTGGCCAGATGATATAGAGTGTGAACTTGATTTAAGATTTGATTATACTAAATTTATTCAGAAAACCATTGATTGGGCAATAAAATATAATTGTCTACTTGTAATAGGAAAAACAGGAAATGTAGTTTCCCCTAATATAAATAATCTAATGTATGAAATAAAAGCATATTTGGAAAGCAAGCCGTGGCCCATATGAAACCTAAACTCAATACGTAGGATGTGCATGGAATGCACTCATGCGATCCTCAAGGTTTGAGCCAAAAGGTCGCCTGAAACAACAAATACGGTTTCAGACGACCTTTCTTTCAACAAGCCGCCACAGCAATCAGACAAAAGCAACCCACCGCCACACCCATGTCGGCAGTACGGCCGGACAAACCACCATCCGAAGCGGCGGGGATACCACCCTCAAAGGTGCGCAGCTTATCGGCAAAGGCGTACAGGCAGATACGCGCAACCTGCATATAGAAAGCGTTCAAGACACTGAAACCTATCAGAGCAAACAGCAAAACGCCAGCGCACAAGTGACCGTAGGTTATGGCTTCAGTGCCAGTGGCGATTACAGTCAAAGCAAAATCCGAGCCGACCATGCTTCAGTAACCGAGCAAAGCGGTATTTATGCCGGAGAAGACGGCTATCAAATCAAGGTCGGAAACCATACAGACCTCAAAGGCGGGATCATCACCAGCAGCCAAAGCGCAGAAGACAAGGGTAAAAACCGCTTTCAGACGGCCACCCTTACTGCCAGCGACATTCAAAACCACAGCCGCTACGAAGGCAAAAGTTTTGGATTGGGCGCAAGTGCGTCCATAAGCGGCAAAACACTGGGACAGGGTGCACAAAATAAACCTCAAAACAAACACCTGACAAGCGTAGCCGATAAAAACGGCGCAAGTTCATCAGTGGGTTATGGCAGCGACAGCGACAGTCAAAGCAGCATCACAAAAAGCGGCATCAATACCCAAAACATTCAAATCACAGACGAAGCCGCACAAATCAGGCTGACAGGCAAAACAGCGGAGGAAAGCAAAGCCGACATATATACCAATACAACAACAGACACTGCCGAGCAGCATTCAGGCAGCTTGAAGAACACCTTCAACAAAGAAGCGGTGCAAAACGAGCTGGATTTACAAAGGGAAGTAACCCAAGAGTTTGATAAAACTAGACAAGGAGTGAAACAAGAACTTTATGCAGTAGTAGATAGCAAACGAGCGCAAGCCACACAAGAGAGACTCAAAAATGGTGGATATGACAATGATAAATCTAGAGCATTAAATAAGGAAGCTAATGAATTAGATGAAAAAATTCGTTGGCTTGATGCAGGATTAGGACTCGTTTGGGGAGCAGGGAGTTCTGATATGGCTTGGAGTATGTTTGCCACAACCCAAGCCGATAGAGCGGTAAGGTCTGCAACTGCACCTAAAGAAATGTGGTTCCATAAGAAGATAATAGATGAAAAAACAGGTAAAGTATCCTTTGATACCAGACAAATTTGGTCATTGAATGATTTAAGCAAGGAAGAACTGGCAAGCATTCAAGACACAAATGGCAAAGTTATTACTGTGTCTAATCCTGGTATTTTCAATAATCGAGAAGATTCATTAAGCAACGCAGCAAAACAAAATCGTGATAGTACAAACGGTAGTGGTGTTATTGCAGTTATGAATCCTCCAACAGGGAAATATAAATCTGATTCTAATAACAAAATAAAAGATTTTTTATGGCTCGGTTCAAGTCTTGTTTCTGAACTGATGTATGTCGGTTACGACCAATTAAATAATAAAGTGTTCCAAGGCTATTTACCCAAAACCAATTCAGAAAAACTGAATCAAGATATTTATCGAGAGGTTCAAAAAATGGGTAACGGCTGGTCGGTTGATACCAGTAATCACAGTCGTGGGGGAATTACAGCAAGCGTTTCCTTAAAAGATTGGGTAAACAATCAAAAACAAAATGGCATTGCCCCAATCAGAAAAGCACGTTTCTATGGTACAGCCA
>NZ_JBPBFH010000030.1:0-27041 GCF_050896295.1 Neisseria sp. SLRRB23 | reverse complement strand
CCAAGTGGCAGAGCAAATCAAAGGCATCGGTTCGATAACGACGGCTACGCTGATGGCGATGCTACCTGAATTGGGGCGGCTGTCGCACAAACGGATAGCGAGTCTGGTCGGCATTGCCCCGCACCCGAGGGAGAGCGGGGAAACCAAATTTAAAAGCCGCTGCTTTGGCGGAAGGTCTGCGGTGCGTAAGGTGCTGTATATGGCTACCGTGGTAGCGACACGTTTTGAACCGCTTATTCGGGATTTCCACCAATGCCTGCTGTCCAAGGGTAAGGCATATAAGGTTGCCGTTACGGCATGTATGCGCAAACTGCTGACGATATTGAATGCCCGGATGCGTGATTATTTTGCCGAAAACGGCACCACCGAAAATGGTATCCGAACGGCTTGATTTGAGTTTTGGTATTTTTGCCCGACGGGGTGAAAAATACAGTTGCTCCGCCGTCATTCCCGCGCAGGCGGGAATCCAGACCTGTCCGCACAGAAACTTATCGGATAAAAACAGTTGCCCAAACCCTGCGTTCTAGATTCCCACTTTCGTGGGAATGACGGTTCAGTTGCGTAGGACTGAGTCGTCGAAAGGGGCGGATTCGATGGATTCAATGAAAACGGTAGAAATGTTGAATTGATGGAAATGGCGGGCTGAAGCCCACCCTACGGCTCGCTGATTCCCCGATACCGATGCCGTCTGAACCTTCAGACGGCATTTTTGATGCACTTGCCGTTTACAGACGCGGGGCGGGCGTGGAAATACCCGAACCGTCATTCCCGCGCAGGCGGGAATCCAGACCTGTCCGCACAGAAACTTATCAGATAAAAACAGTTGCTCAAACCCCGCGTTCTAGATTCCCACTTTCATGGGAATGACGTGGTGCAGGTTTCCGTATGGATGGATTCGTCATTCCCACGCAGGCGGGAATCTAGACCTGTCCGCACAGAAATTTATCGGATAAAAACAGTTGCTCAAACCCCGCGTTCTAGATTCCCACTTTCGTGGGAATGACGTGGTGCAGGTTTCCGTATGGATGGATTCGTCATTCCCGCGCAGGCAGGAATCCAGACCTGTCCGCACAGAAACTTATCGGATAAAAACAGTTGCTCAAACCCTGCGTTCTAGATTCCCACTTTCGTGGGAATGACGGTTCAGTTGCGTAGGACTGGGTCGTCGAAAGGTGAGGATTCGATGGACTCAATGAAAACGGTAGAAATGTGGGATTGATGGAAATGGCGGGCTGAAGCCCATCCTACGGCTCGCTGGATTCCCGCCTGCGCGGGAATGACGGGATTACAGGTTGCTGTTTTTGGATTTCTGTTTTTAAGTTGCTGTTTTTAAGTTGCTGTTTTGGGTTGCTGTTTTTTGTGGAAATGCCGAAGTTTTAGATTGTGATAACTCATCGACAAACAACCCCTCCGCCGTCATTCCCACGGAAGTGGGAATCTAGAAATGAAAAGCAACAGGCATTTATCGGAAATGACTGAAATTCAATACCGCAAAAATCTACCCGAAATGATATAGTGGATTAACAAAAATCAGGACAAGGCGACGAAGCCGCAGACAGTACAGATAGTACGGAACCGATTCACTTCGTGCTTCAGCACCTTAGAGAATCGTTCTCTTTGAGCTAAGGCGAGGTAACGCCGTACTGGTTTTTGTTAATCCACTATAAAAAACCCCTCCGCCATTATGAAGACAAATCGCGGCACAAAAAATGCCGTCTGAAATGCTGTTCGGCAGTTTCAGACGGCATTTGCTCAAACTTTATCAGGCGTAATGGCGCGTTTCTCCTTCTCCGCCGACATTCTCTGCACAGCGTTTGCAGACGGTTTCATGGCCTGCAACCGCGCCCACATCGTGGGTGTAGTGCCAGCAGCGTTCGCATTTTTCGCCATCGCTGGCTTTGGCGGCAACGGCAAGTTCGCTGCCTACTTTCACTTCTGCTTTAGACACCAGCAAAGCAAAGCGCAATTCTTCGCCCAAAGCATTCAGATAGTCGGCCATTTCTTCCGGCGCGGTGATTTCGGCTTCGGCTTGCAAGGACGAACCGACGGTTTTGTCGGCGCGCAAAGGCTCGATGGCGGCGGTAACGGCTTCGCGGGCTTCGCGGATTGCCGTCCATTTTTTCACCAGTTCGGCTTCGGTTTTTTCGTTGATGGTCGGGAACTCGTGCCAAGTATGGAAGAGGACGCTGTCTTCTTCGCCGCCGCCGATGATGTCCCACGCTTCTTCGCCGGTGAAGCACAAAATCGGTGCAATCAAGAGAACCAAACTGCGTGTGATGTGATATAGGGCAGTTTGTGCGCTGCGGCGTGCATGGCTGTCGGCTTTGGTGGTGTAGAGGCGGTCTTTCAGGATATCGAGGTAGAACGCGCCCAAGTCTTCCGAGCAGAAAGAAACAATGTCTTTTACGGCGAAGTGGAAGGCATAACGCGGATAGTAATCGCCTGCCAGACGCTCTTGCAGCCGACGCGCCAACACCAGGGCATAGCGGTCGATTTCCACCATGTCTGCCTGTTGAACGGCATCTTCAATAGGGTTGAAGTCGCTGAGATTGGCAAACAGGAAGCTCAAAGTNTTGCGGATACGGCGGTAGCTTTCGGTTACGCGCTTGAGGATTTCTTTGGAAATCGCCAATTCGCCGCTGTAATCGGTGGATGCCGCCCACAGGCGCAGGATGTCCGCGCCGAACTCGTTATACACTTCTTGCGGCGCGACGACGTTGCCGATGGATTTCGACATTTTGCGCCCGTTTTGCTCCACCACGAAACCGTGTGTCAGAAGCTGTTTGTACGGCGCGCGACCCATTGATGAGGCGCAGCCGGTCAGCATAGACGATTGGAACCAGCCACGGTGTTGGTCGCTGCCTTCGAGGTACAAGTCAGCCGGCCATTCCAATTCTTCGCGTTGTTTCACAACGGAATAATGGGTCGAACCGGAATCGAACCATACGTCCATCGTATCGGGGAGTTTGTCGTAATGTTCGCAATCTTCCGCGCTTAATAATTCGCTCTTATCGAGGGAGAACCACGCTTCGATGCCTTTTTCTTCGATTTTTTGGGCAACTTTTTCCAACAACTCAGCAGAGTTCGGGTGCAGCTCGCCCGTTTCTTTGTGAACAAAGAAAGTCATCGGCGTGCCCCAGTAGCGTTGGCGTGAAACCACCCAGTCGGGACGGCCTTCGATCATCGCTTCCAAACGCGCACGACCCCATGATGGGAAGAATTCGGTGTCGTCCACGGCTTTGATGGCTTTGTCGCGCAGGGTTTTACCGTCGCTTCCGGCTTTGTCCATACCGACAAACCATTGGCCAGTCGCGCGGTAAATCAGCGGCGTTTTGTGCCGCCAGCAGTGGGCGTAGCTGTGTTCGATTTTGCTGCTTGCCAAGAGGTTGCCGGTTTCTTCCAGCCATTGCAGGATAACGGGATTGGCTTCCCAAACGCGCATACCGGCAACGCGCGGCGTTTCGCTGATGTATTTGCCTTCGGCGTTGACGGGGTTGTAAAGCTCGATGCCGTATTTATTGCAGACAGCGTAGTCTTCCAAACCGTGTGCGGGGGCGGTATGTACCAAGCCAGTACCGGCATCAGTGGTAACGTGGTCGCCGTTGAGCATGGGAATATCGCGTTCGAGGAACGGATGGTTCATGTGTAGGTTTTCCAGCTTGTCGCCGGTGGTTTCGGCAAGAATTGCAATGCCGTCTGAAAAACCGTAACGTTTGAGCGCATCTTCTGCCAAATCTTTGGCCAATACCAATTTGCCTTTAGGCGTATCAATCAGTTGATACACCACGTCTGCGCCAGCTGAAACAGCTTGGCTCGCAGGCAAAGTCCAAGGCGTGGTCGTCCAGATAACGGCAAACGCTTTGCCTTCGATACCTGCCAAACCGAATGCGGCGGCAAGCGCGGCAGTATCTTTAAACGGATAGGCAACGTCAATCGCAGGCGATACTTTGTCTTTGTATTCCACTTCGGCTTCGGCCAATGAAGAACCGCAGTCCAAGCAGAATTGAACCGGTTTCGCGCCGCGGTAGAGATAGCCGGATTTGTAGATTTCGCCGAGCATACGCACGGTATCGGCTTCGGTTTTGAAATCCATGGTCAGGTAAGGATGGTCCCAGTCGCCCAACACGCCCAAGCGGATAAAGTCTTTTTTCTGGCGGGCAACTTGTTCGGCGGCGTATTCGCGGCACAATTCGCGGAAACGCGCTTTGGGCATGTCTTTGCCGTGCAGTTTTTCTACCATCACTTCGATAGGCAAACCGTGGCAGTCCCAACCCGGCACATAAGGCGCGTCAAAACCGGCTTGGGTTTTGCTGCGGATAATGATGTCTTTGAGGATTTTATTGACGGCATGACCGATGTGGATGTCGCCGTTGGCATACGGCGGGCCGTCGTGCAGAATAAATTTCGGACGGCCTTTGGCGATTTCGCGCAGTTTTTGGTAGCGTTTTTGCTCGTACCAGCTTTTCAGCCATGCAGGCTCGCGCTTGGCAAGATTGCCGCGCATCGGAAACGGGCTTTCGAGCAGGTTGACGGTTTTGCTGTAATCGGTCATTTTTTAATCTCTATTGTTACAATATTTCGGTTTCAGACGGCATTGCGCCTCAAACAGTATTTCACAACGGGAAACCCCTATGCCGTCTGAAAAGTTAAAAGATTGATTGTAGCCCAATCGGATGGTTTGTATAAGGTTTTTCTACCAACACTTTGCGGCTTCCATATCGGCTGCTATCTGCCTTTTCAGTTCTTCCATACCGTCAAACTTTTCCTCATCGCGCAGTTTGTGCAGGAAGCGGACGTTCAGCCCTTGTCCGTACAGGTCGCCTTGAAAGTCGAACAGGTGGACTTCCAGCTTTTGAGAACAGCCGCTATCAACGGTGGGATTGAAGCCGAAGCTCGCCACGCCGCGCCGCGTGCCGAATGCGCCGTCTGCTTCGACGACAAACACGCCGCCGAGGGCATAACGGTGGCCGGGCAGGCGGATGTTGGCGGTCGGGGCGTTTAAGGTGCGCCCGAGTTTTCTGCCGTGCACCACCCTGCCCCCCAAAACGTAGTCGTGTCCCAAAAGTTTTTTCGCATAGGCAAGGTTGCCGTCTGAAAGGGCTTGTCGCACGGCGGTACTGCTGGTGCGGATGTCTTCGACGATGACGGAGGGCGTACGCTCGGTTTGCATATCGGGCTGTTGTGCCAAAAGTTCAAAACACCCTTCCCGCCCCGCACCGAAACGGAAATCGTCGCCGACGGGCAAATAACGCGTATTCAAGGTTTGACGCAGCAGGCGGTCGATAAACCCTTGCGCGGATATTTCGGAAAAATTTTGATCGAAACGCAAAACCCAGACGGCATCGACACAGCCTGTGCCTTCCAATAATTCGAGCTTGGTGCGCAGGGGGCTGATCCGGCACGGCGGCATCCTGCCGGTGCGGAGTGCGAAAAATTCTTTGGGTTGGGGTTCGAAAACGACGGCCACGACGGGTAATCCGCGCGTATTGGCTTCGAGGCGGAGTTTTTGGAGGATGTGTTTGTGTCCGAGGTGTACGCCGTCGAAGTTACCTATGGTTACGGCGGCACCGTGCGGAAAGTCGGGCGCGTTGTGCCGCCCCAGCCTGATTTTCATTGTTATGTTCGGGTATGTGATGAAACAGGCGGTCATTGTAAACGGTATTGCGGTTTATAGACAGTAGGCGCGTTCAGACGGCATATGCCGCCGCTTCTGACTACCACCACCAGGGACGGTAAAACGGATAGCCCCAATCGTCGTAATAGCGCGACAGGCGTACTTCTTTCAGCTGCTGTTGCGAGATGTAGTTCTGCCACGCCATTTTGTAACAGGCTTGGAACATGGGATCGGAAAGCTTTTCGGTATAGCGTGTTTTAAATATCTGTCTTTCGGCATCGGGCATGGACACATATCCTGAATCGAACTGACGGCGGATAAGCTGTGCAGTCTCGCGGTCGCATTGCGCTGCAAGGGCGACTTGCAGGTCCTGTTCGTAGCGTTGCTGTGCCTGACGGTATGCAGCCTGCTGTTCGGGTGTGGCGCAGGCAGTCAGTATGAGTATTGCGGCGGCGGCCGCGATGTATCGGCGCATGGTGTTCTACCCTCCTCGGAAACAGATTCAATGTACGCTCTTTTCAAAAATTTGTGAAGTTCGCCCCTAGATTGTTTTCGCTATAAAATGCGGTTCTTGAACATGCTTTCCGAACCGTCCGCCCATTATGAACGAATCCGACCGCCACGCCAAACACGCCCGCCGCAGCCGCCACCACATCCCGCCGTTTTGGCAGGCCGACCGCCCCTATCTGCACGAACACCACATTTCGGATGCGCGTTTCCGCCGATTGGGCTACATCATGTCGCTGCTGGCAGGCGCAATCAATGCCGGCGGTTTTTTTGCATTTGCCCGCTACACGTCGCACGTTACCGGCTCGATGTCGCTGCTGGCGGACATGGTTTATCTGAAGCAATGGACGGCGGCAGCGGTGGCGATGGTCAGCGTGTTGTGTTTCATCGCGGGTGCGGCGCATTCGGGCTGGGTGATTTTATGGACGCAGCAAATGCGCTTTCGGGGCAGCTACGGGTTGTCGATGTGGCTGGAAGCGGTTTACCTGCTGGTTTTCGGCCTGTTCGGCATTACCGCGCTGCAATGGGATACGGACGGAGGCTTGGTCTTCCCTTCCCTCGCGCTGTTCTTGCTCTGCTTCATCATGGGGATGCACAACACAGTCATGACGCTTTTATCGGGCGGTGCCATCCGCTCGACCCACATGACGGGTACGGCGACCGACTTGGGCATCGAAATCTCACGCGCCCTGTATTACTCCAAAACCCACCATCCCCGCTTGCCGCACGTCCGCGTCAACAAACCCAAAATGTGGCTGCTCAGCGGCATGATGCAGGCCTTTCTGCTCGGCGGCATCATCGGTGCGTGGGGCTACCATAAAATCGGACACCACTTCGCCCTGCCCGTTTCGGCGGTATTGCTGATACTGGGTGCTGGCTCGGTCGGTTACGACGTCAAGGTCCGTTTTTTGTGGATATGGCGGAAGTTTCGGCGCAAATACCGACAAACCGGTGTTGTTTCGGGAAAAATCGGGTAATTTCAGGTTAACGCCGCTTATTTGGACGGCATGATTGTTTATCATCGGCCTTTATACCCGAAAAAGGACACATTATGGCTTTCTTCAAACCCTTTACCGTCGTGCTGACCGCATCCGCACTCGCGCTTTCCGGCTGCGTTGCCGACCCTGTAACCGGACAGCAGTCCCCAAGCAAATCCGCCATGTACGGTTTGGGCGGCGCGGCAGTATGCGGCATCGTCGGCGCACTGACCCACAGCGGCAAAGGCGCACGCAATTCCGCGCTTGCCTGCGGCGCAATCGGCGCGGGCGTGGGCGGTTATATGGACTATCAAGAGCAGCGGCTCCGCCAAAGCCTTACCGGCACACAAGTCCAGGTTCAACGCCAAGGTAACCAGATTAAGCTGGTAATGCCCGAAAACGTTACCTTTGCCACCGGCAGCGCGGTTTTAAGCAACAATGCGCAATTTGCGCTGAATACTGCCGCACAAACGCTGGTGCAATATCCGGATACCACGCTGACCATCAACGGCCACACCGACAACACGGGTTCGGATGCCGTCAACAACCCGCTTTCGCAACACCGCGCCCAAGCGGTTGCCTACTATCTGCAATCCCGCGGCGTGGCGGCTTCGCGCCTGACGGTTTACGGCTACGGTTCGCATATGCCGGTCGCGTCCAACGCTACGGTTGAAGGCCGAGCGCAAAACCGCCGCGTCGAAATCCTGATCAACCCCGACCAACGCGCCGTCAATGCCGCACAGCAAATGTAAGCCCCGCGCAAAAGGAATGCCGTCTGAACAACCTTCAGACGGCATTTCCATATCCGCAAGCGCAGCCGTATCTCCCTTTTCCCCGACTGTAATTCTATGGATAACGCCTTGCCGTTTGCCGGGAAAACGCGGATTGCAACCGATGGCGGGCAAGCGCAGTCCAACCTTGCAGACGTTACCGCCATACCGCGATACCCCTGTAACCTCATCGTTTAAACGGATATTCAATCAAAATGCCGTCTGAAACCCTGCGAATTTTCAGACGGTATTTGCCTTTCCTGAATTACAAATCGAATTCTGCCGCCACGGGCGCGTGGTCGCTCGGACGTTCCAGCGCGCGCGTCTCCAAATCGACGCGGACATCCTTCAACGCCTCCGCCATCGCAGGCGACACCAAAATATGGTCGATACGCAGGCCCAGTTTGCGCTGGAACATCGCGCCGCGATAGTCGAACCATGTGTAAAACGCGCCTTCGGGATGGATATGGCGCAGGCTGTCGGTCAATCCCAAATCCAGCAGGTTTTGAAACCACTGCCGTTCAACGGACGAACAGTGGATTTTTTCATACCATTTTTCAGGGTCGTAACAGTCCGCATCGGCAGGCGCGATATTGAAATCACCCAGCAGCACCAGTTTGCCGTAGCGGGTCATTTCATCGCGGATAAACTCCGTCAATGCGGCAAACCACTGTTCCTTATATTTGAATTTGGGGCTGTCGAGGGCTTCGCCGTTGACGCAATAGACATTGATGACGCGCACGCCGCCGACGGTTGCCGCAATCACGCGCCGTTGCGGATCGTCCGGCAGCGCGGGCAGCCCGATATACACGTCTTCCGGCGCGCTGCGGCTGACGATTGCTACGCCGTTGTAGGTTTTCTGCCCGCTCCAAACACAGTGCCAGCCCATCATCTGCAAGGCGGCTGCGGGAAACTTATCCTGATCGAGCTTGAGTTCCTGTAAAACAAGGATATCCGGCGGATTATCGGCAAGTAGGTTCTGAACCTGCGGCAAACGTACATTGAGCGAATTGACGTTCCAAGTGGTGATTTTCATAACATTTCCGAAAAATGCTGTCTGAAACGTTCAGACGGCAAAAGGAAAGGATTCTAACACTATGCCGCGCGTTTGTTTTCCAAATCGCGAACCGTGTGCAGAATCGCCGCTGCTTCTTCGGAAACCAGGCGGTATTCGATAATGCGGTGGTAACGCGTAAAGTCCACCAGACCTTCCACGCGCAGTCGGCTCAAATGGTTGGAAACCGCTGTCGCAGGCATGGACAGGGATTCGGACAGCTCGGCAATATTGCAATCGCCGTCCAACAGTTGGATCAGTATCGCCATACGTTCGGGATGCGCCATAAGTTTGAGTATGGTGTGGAGCGGTATTGTGTTCATCGGTATTCCTAAAACCTTTTCCGCCCGCCAAGCGGATTGACGGGTGGCAGATATGGATGATTGTGATTATCTTTATAAATTGTATTATAAATCAATTGTTTATGGCTCATTGTACAGGATTGTATGTTCCTTTTCCCACTATTTTTGCAAACAAGCGTAAAGACAGGCTTTCAGACGGCATAAAACTGCCGCCTCTGTCCTTTCCCCCTGCCCTGCCGCCAAGCGGAATCATCCGTATTTTTTAAGAAAACCATTATGGATATTTTCCGTGAATCAAGGCCGTTCTGCGCGACAGGCTGTCCAACGCCAACATCCGGTTCGGCATTTCATCATCGCCGCCGACGATACGGGCAAGATGTGTATCGGTCGTGCCTTCCTGACGATGCACCGCATCCTCGACGAGAAAAACCAGATACATACCGATATGGCTTTAGCGTTGCCGGCGGTAGTGAAAGACGCAGTGGCGATATGGGCAGATATGGATGCATTGGATAGGTGTTCCGGCTGACCGCTCCGTTACTGCCGTATCTTTCGGCTACCGTTCATCAAATGGTTCCAATACCGAAATGCCTAAATCGCGCCTGCCTGAAATGCTGTTTTTTCTAAAGCATCACGACCTTCACGAAAAATGCCGTCTGAAGAATATTTCAGACGGCATTTCCTCCCTGAGGCAATAACCGGATTACGGTTAAGCGGTTCCTTGCCTGACATATCAGACAGCCGCCTGCACCCTAAAACTCACGCCACGAAATCCAAACCTATGTCCAACGAACGGCTGCTGTGGGTCAGATAGCCGAGAGCGATGCCGTCCACGCCGGTTTGCGCCACGCGCTTCAGTCGGTCGAAGCCGATGCCGCCCGATGCTTCGCAATAGACGGTGTGGGGGTGGGCGGTTTGCGTGTGGCAGCGGTTTGCCGCTTCTTTCAGGGTTTCGTCGTCCATGTTGTCCAGCAAAATCCGTTCCGCGCCCGCTGCGATGGCTTCGTCCAGTTGTGCCAACGTGTCCACTTCGATTTCCACGCAGGTCAACGGTCCGACCGCCTGTTTTGCCTGCCGCACGGCTTGGACGATACTGCCGCAATAGGCGAGGTGGTTGTCTTTGATGAGTACGGCGTCGTCCAAACCCATGCGGTGGTTCACGCCGCCGCCTGCCCTAACGGCGTATTTTTGCAGGACGCGCAGCAGGGGGATGGTTTTGCGGCTGCACACGATGTCTGTACCGTATTCGGCAACTTCGACGACGGCACGCGCGGTGGCGGTGGCGATGCCGCTTAAGTGCGTGAGGTAGTTGAGCGCGGTGCGTTCGGCGGCGAGCAGCGCGCGGGCGTTGCCTTCGACGACAGCCAGCGTCTGACCTGCGCGGACAGCTTGTCCGTCGTGGATTTCGGCTTGGAAGCGGACGGACGGATCCATCGTCTGAAAGGCGAGGCGCGCCAAGTCCATGCCGGCGATAACGCCGCCTTCGCGGCTGACGAGGAAGAGTTTGGCGGTTTTGTCGGGCGCGATGACGGCGGCGGACGTAATGTCGCCGCGCCTGCCCAAGTCTTCGCTCAAGGCTTGTTCCACCATAGGGCGCAACAGGGTGTCGGACAGGGGAAAGAGGGTGTTTTCAGACGGCATGGGGTTTCCTTTGTTGAAAAAGATTAATGTTGCACCGATGGGGCAAAACTTCATTTGATGCCGTCTGAAAACGGGCTAACGGCTGCCCAGCGGCAATCCGATGTCCGAAATCAGCCTGTCGGGCAGGACGTCGTCGCGGAAGCGGTAAAGCTGCGCGGGACGGCCTTTGCTGCCCGATACGCCGGTATCCGACGGCTCGATAAGGTTTTGCTGCTGAATCTGGCGGCGGAAGTTTTGCTTGTGCAGCAATCTGCCGCTGATGGCTTCGACGCTGTGTTGCAGTTGCAGCAGAGTGAATTCGGGTGGCATCAGTTCGAAAATCACGGGGCGGTATTTGATTTTGGCGCGCAGGCGGGACAGGGCGGTCGCCAGTACGCGGCGGTGGTCGTGGCGCATGGGCTGCCCCGTGAGCGCGAAGTCGAAATTTGCCTGCGGCTCGGCGGCTTCCGCTATCAGACCGCTTTCATACAGCATTTCATAGCGTTGCAAAACGTATTCTTCCGACCAGTTTTCCGGTTCGACCCCCCAGCACAAGTGAATGCGCTTGAGCCGCTTTTGGCGGACTTCCTCCGTGTCCGCCGAGTTTGCCCAAATGCGCAGGCGGCTGACGACGGCGTCGCGCTGTCCGCCGTCGGTGCGCAAGTCTTCCCACGGGAAATAGCCGTAGCAGTCCTGCCATTTCGCGTCAGGATGCAGGATGCTGTCGGCTGCCTCGCGCACCAGCCCCAAATAGCTGACGTACAGCACGGGCATGCCGTGTTCGTTGCGGCGGTGGGTATCGACAAAGGTGTAAAGCTGTTCCACATAGCCCATAGGCTGCGAAGTCTGCTTGGCGACCCACAGGTTCACGCCTGCCTGCAAGGAATTGCGCAGGGGGGAGAGCGGGCCGTTGGGCAGAAGTGTGCCTTGGGTGACGGTTAATACCCGCAGGCCGCCGTCGGTAACGGCAATCAATACGGGAACCAGCTCGACGATGCTTTGCGGCGGGGCTTCGGCTTCGGGGTAGGCATCCATGCTCGACTTTCTGCGGGTGGGAAAGGCTTTATTGTATAGTGAATTAAATTTAAATCAGGACAAGGCGACGAAGCCGCAGACAGTACAGATAGTACGGAACCGATTCACTTGGTGCTTGAGCACCTTAGAGAATCGTTCTCTTTGAGCTAAGGCGAGCCAACGCCGTACTGGTTTTTGTTAATCCACTATAAACCAAAGCGGTTTGTCGGAACGAAGCGGGTCGGTTTTGCGGTATCGCAAACCTGTTTTCAGACGACCTTGCTTATTATACTCAAGTTGAGCATAATATAAAACAGTTTGAAAAGCAGACGGCAAACCTTCATGCCGTCTGAAAAACAGCTACAAGGAAACATCATGCAAACCGCCGCCCGCCGCTCGTTCGATTACGATATGCCCCTCATCCAAACGCCGACTTCCGCCTGCCAAATCCGTCAGGCGTGGGCGAAGGTTGCCGACACGCCCGACCGCGAGACGGCAGGTCGTCTGAAAGACGAAATCAAGGCTTTGCTGAAGGAGAAAAACGCGGTCTTGGTGGCGCATTATTATGTTGATCCGCTGATTCAGGATTTGGCTTTGGAAACGGGCGGATGCGTGGGCGATTCGTTGGAGATGGCGCGCTTCGGTGCGGAACACGAAGCCGGTACGCTGGTAGTGGCGGGCGTGCGCTTTATGGGCGAGAGTGCGAAAATCCTCTGCCCTGAAAAAACAGTGCTGATGCCTGATTTGGAAGCGGAATGTTCTTTGGATTTGGGTTGTCCCGAAGAAGCGTTTTCGGCGTTTTGCGACCAACACCCCGACCACACGGTGGTGGTGTACGCCAACACTTCCGCCGCCGTGAAAGCGCGTGCCGACTGGGTGGTAACGTCTTCGGTGGCGTTGGAAATCGTGTCGTATCTGAAATCACGCGGTGAGAAGCTGATTTGGGGACCCGACCGCCACCTCGGCGACTACATCCGCCGCGAAACAGACGCGGATATGCTGTTGTGGCAGGGTTCGTGTATCGTCCATAACGAATTCAAGGGGCAGGAACTGGCGGCGTTGAAGGTGGAACACCCCGATGCGGTGGTGCTGGTTCATCCCGAATCACCGCAAAGCGTCATCGAACTGGGCGACGTGGTCGGCTCGACCAGCAAACTGCTTAAAGCCGCCGTATCGCGCCCTGAAAAAAAATTCATCGTGGCGACCGATTTAGGCATCCTGCACGAAATGCAAAAGCAGGCACCCGACAAAGAATTTATCGCCGCCCCGACGGCGGGCAACGGCGGAAGCTGCAAAAGCTGCGCGTTCTGCCCGTGGATGGCGATGAATTCGCTGGGCGGCATCAAATACGCCCTGACAAGCGGACGCAACGAAATCCTGTTGGACAGGAAGCTGGGCGAAGCCGCCAAACTGCCTTTGCAGCGTATGCTCGACTTCGCGGCAGGACTCAAACGCGGGGATGTGTTCAACGGCATGGGACCCGCCTGATTTGCCGTCTATATTGCCGTTTCAGACGGCCTCTCAAACAAGGACAACACCATGCAAACCGATTGCGACGTATTGATTGCCGGAAACGGGCTGGCGGCACTGACGCTCGCCCTGTCGCTGCCTGAATCGTTCCGCATCGTCATTTTGTGCAAAAACCGGCTGGACGACACCGCCAGCCGTCATGCGCAAGGCGGGATTGCGGCGGCCTGGTCGGGAGAGGACGACATCGAAAAACACGTTGCCGATACCTTGGAAGCGGGCGCGGGTTTGTGCGACGAAGCCGCCGTCCGCACCATCCTGTCGCAGGGCAAACCGGCAATCGAATGGCTGCTTGCGCAGGGCGTGGCGTTCGATCGGAATCCTGACGACCTGCACCTGACGCGCGAAGGCGGGCACACCTGCCGCCGAATCGCCCACGTCGCCGATTACACGGGCGAAGCCGTCATGCAGAGCCTGATTGCCCAAATACGCCGCCGCCCGAACATCCGCGTTTGCGAGCGGCAGATGGCGTTGGACATCCAAACCGAATCAGGCGCGGCGTGCGGGCTGACCGTCCTCAACCGCCAAACGCAAGAAACCTACCGCATCCGCGCCCGCCATACCGTACTCGCAGGCGGCGGCCTCGGGCAGATTTACGCCGCCACCACCACGCCGCCCGAATGCACGGGCGACGCCATCGCCATGGCGATACGCGCAGGCTGCGCAGTCGAAAACCTCGAATTTATCCAATTCCACCCCACAGGATTGGCAAGGCCGTCTGAAAACGGCCGCACCTTCCTGATTTCCGAAGCCGTGCGAGGAGAAGGCGGCATCCTGACCAACCAAGCGGGCGAACGGTTTATGCCGCATTACGACCGCCGCGCCGAACTCGCGCCGCGCGACATCGTTGCCCGCGCCATCGCCGCCGAAATCGCCAAACAAACGCAAGACTTCGTCTCGCTCGACATCAGCCATCAACCTGCAGAGTTCGTCCGCCAGCATTTCCCGTCCATCCATCGGCACTGCCTGTCCCAATGCGGTTTGAACATCACGCGCCAAGCCATCCCCGTCCGCCCCGTGCAACACTACACCTGCGGCGGCATCCAAACCGACCCCTGCGGCAGAACCTCCCTACCGCAGCTTTACGCCTTAGGCGAAACAGCCTGCACCGGCTTGCACGGAGCCAACCGCCTTGCCAGCAACTCTCTGCTCGAATGCATCGTTACCGCCAGACTTGCCGCCCAAACCATCGCGGACGGACATGCATTCCAAGCCAAAACGTCTCCAAGGCCGTCTGAAAGCCCCTCCTCCGAAGCAGGCATCTTTTCAGACGGCATCCAAAGCGCATTCAGCCGCCCCGTCCTGCAAGCGTTCAACCAACGCCATCTGGGCATCCTCCGCAACGATACCGGCCTGCGCTGCGCCATCGCCCAGCTGCGGCTTTGGAAACAAAACCAAACCGAACCGCACACCGCGTCCGAATACGAAAACCGCAACCTGCTCGAATGCAGCCTCGCCGTCGCCCAAGCCGCATACGCAAGGCGGCAAAACATCGGCGCGCATTTCAATACCGATTTGGCAGAGCGTGTCGATTGGAAAAAGCAGACGGCAGGCTGAAGGGCAGGCAAACACGTTCACCAATCAAAATAAACATCAAACGATTCACAAACCCTTTAATCATTATCTCCGTTGTTCCTCCAAATATCATCCGTGCAAGCAATAATCAATACAATCGGTTAAAATGGGTCTCTGAAATTTGTTTGACCGAATCGAGAAAACCATGTCCCAACAATACGTCTATTCTATGCTGCGCGTGAGCAAGGTTGTGCCGCCGCAGAAAACCATCATTAAAGATATTTCCCTTTCTTTCTTCCCCGGCGCGAAAATCGGTTTGCTCGGTTTGAACGGCGCGGGCAAGTCCACCGTGCTGCGGATTATGGCGGGCGTGGATAAGGAATTTGAGGGCGAAGCCGTGCCGATGGGCGGCATTAAAATCGGCTACCTGCCGCAAGAGCCTGAGCTTGATCCGGAAAAAACCGTGCGCGAGGAAGTGGAAAGCGGTTTGGGCGAAGTGGCTGCCGCGCAGAAACGTTTGGAAGAAGTGTATGCCGAGTATGCCAATCCCGATGCGGATTTTGACGCGTTGGCGGAAGAACAGGGCCGTTTGGAAGCGATTATTGCGGTCGGTTCGTCCACGGGCGGCGGTGCAGAGCATGAATTGGAAATCGCTGCCGACGCGCTGCGCCTGCCTGATTGGGATGCCAAAATCGGCAATTTGTCCGGCGGTGAAAAACGCCGCGTCGCTTTGTGCAAACTCTTGTTGAGCAAGCCCGATATGCTGCTACTGGACGAGCCGACCAACCACTTGGATGCGGAATCTGTCGAATGGCTGGAGCAATTCTTGGTGCGCTTCCCCGGCACAGTCGTTGCGGTAACGCACGACCGCTATTTCTTGGACAACGCCGCCGAATGGATTTTGGAACTCGACCGCGGACACGGTATTCCGTGGAAAGGCAATTACTCGTCTTGGCTGGAGCAGAAAGAAAAACGCTTGGAAAACGAGGCGAAATCCGAAGCCGCGCGCGTGAAAGCGATGAAGCAGGAATTGGAATGGGTGCGCCAAAATGCCAAAGGCCGCCAAGCCAAGTCCAAAGCGCGTTTGGCGCGTTTTGAGGAAATGAGCAACTACGAATACCAAAAACGCAATGAAACGCAGGAAATCTTTATCCCTGTTGCCGAGCGTTTGGGTAACGAAGTGATTGAATTTGTGAACGTTTCCAAATCGTTCGGCGATAAAGTGCTGATTGACGATTTGAGCTTCAAAGTGCCTGCGGGCGCGATTGTCGGCATCATCGGCCCGAACGGCGCGGGTAAATCGACGCTGTTCAAAATGATTGCGGGCAAAGAGCAGCCTGATTCCGGCGAAGTGAAAATCGGGCAAACCGTGAAAATGAGCCTGATTGACCAAAGCCGCGAAGGTTTGCAAAACGATAAAACCGTATTCGACAACATTGCCGAAGGCCGCGACATTTTGCAGGTCGGACAGTTTGAAATCCCTGCCCGCCAATATTTGGGACGCTTCAACTTTAAAGGCAGCGACCAAAGCAAAATTGCAGGTCAATTGTCGGGCGGTGAACGTGGCCGTCTGCACTTGGCAAAAACCTTGTTGAGCGGCGGCAATGTGTTGCTGCTGGACGAACCGTCTAACGACCTTGATGTAGAAACCCTGCGCGCGCTGGAAGATGCATTGCTGGAATTTGCCGGCAGCGTGATGGTGATTTCGCACGACCGTTGGTTCCTCGACCGTATCGCTACGCATATCTTGGCTTGTGAAGGCAACTCTAAATGGGTGTTCTTTGACGGCAACTATCAGGAGTATGAAGCCGAGAAGAAACGCCGACTCGGCGAAGAAGGCGCGAAACCGAAACGGATTAAATATAAACCGGTAACACGTTAAACAAAATGCCGTCTGAAACCATTCAGACGGCATTTCTGCAAGATAACCCCGGTTAAAACAGCATCGCAATCTGCAAGACAATCAACGTCATTACCGCCGCAGCCATGTCGTCCGCCATAATACCCAGCCCACCATGCAGATTTTTATCAAACCAGCCGACCGGAGGCGGTTTGAGCGCGTCAAACAGACGGAATAGGACAAACGCCGCCAACCACCACGTCCACTTGAACGGAACGAAAGCCAGTACAAACATCATGGCGACAATTTCATCCCAAACAATACCGCCATGATCGGATACCCCTGTTTCCTTTTCCGCATATGCGCAAATGCGTATGCCCCACATAAACAGCACCATACATAAAAAAGCCAACAACAAGCCGTCCACACCCGTTAAAATCAATACGAACGCCAAAGGTAACGCCGCCAAAGTACCGAAGGTACCCGGCGCAAACGGAGCAAGCCCGCTGCCGAAACCAAATGCCAAAAAACACAACGGCCGTTTGAGCAGCCATGCAAAGTTAGGTTTAAAATCAGCCAAAATGATCAAATCCCGAAGAGTGAAGTTTCAATTCCCTGCCGTCACTATCCAAAATCTTCAGACGGCATTCCCCATTGATTTTACCGATACGCGTTACCGGCACGCCGCATCGTTCCGCTGTGGCAAGCACGCTTTCGCGGCAACTTTCCGATGCAGTAAATACCAGTTCGTAATCATCGCCGCCGGCCAAAGTATAAGACAGCCATTGAGAACGTGGCAAAATATCTTTCAATACGGATAAAGACGGCAGCGAATCGGCCCAAATTTCCGCACCCTTGCCAGAAGCGGTCAGGATATGCCCCAAATCTTGCGCGAGGCCGTCTGAAACATCCTGCGCCGCCCTGGCAAACGGCAACAGCGCAAGCCCCAGCCCAACCCTTGGCTCGGGGCGAAGCAGCTTTTGTTCGCATTCGGCGAACACATCATCCGGCAACACACACCGTTTCAGACGGCAGTTCAAAGCCGCCGCCGCCATACCGACACGCCCCGACACCCAAATATCGTCGCCCGCAACCGCCGCATCACGCCGTAACGCCCTACCCTTCGGCAATTCGCCGATAATGGTTACATTGAACGCCATATCGCCCTTGGTCGTATCGCCGCCGATTAACGTTACGCCAAACTTTTTTGCCAAACCGAAAAAGCTGCCGCAAAACCGTTTCAGCCATACCTCATCCAATTCAGGCAACGCCGCGCTCAGCAGCACCCAACGCGGTATCGCACCCATCGCCGCCATATCTGAAATATTGACGGCCAAAACCTTCCAAGCCAAGTCTTCAGGTTTGACATCTGCAAAAAAATGCCTGTCCTTCAGCAGCATATCCGCACTGAAACACAAATCGAAGCCTTCACGCGGGCGGACAATCGCCGCATCGTCGCCTATGCCCAATACGACATCCTTATCCGTGTCTGTTCGCAAATACCGTTTGATGAAGTCAAATTCTTTCATGTCGCAAAATGTCCGAACGCACCGCCATGTTGATTTTTATTAATCTGCTGTATTTTACGCAGTACCGCACATAAAACGCAGCACCGCGTACAGCACTGATTTGAGAGAGTTTGTTCCCTCACAAACAAATCCAAATTCTATCGCCTTCAAAACCGGAGTTTCAAGCACCAGGAAAATTTTGATGAAGCATAAACCCTACCCCATATTCTGACAATAACCGTTTCCGCAAGCATCCTAAAAACAAACCCCGCAAAAGCGGGGTTTGTTTTGTTTCATCAGAACCGATTAAAGTTTGATACGTAAACCTCTTCTCTTATACAGAAGAGAAATCCAACCCTACCCATCGGCGAGATGCTTTTAAAGCTTATTGTTGGGTGTGAACATGAGCCGGAGCAACCTGACGGGTTACGATGCTGCGGATTTTCACGTCAACACGGCGGTCAGGTTCGATACATGCAATCAGAGCCTCACGTTTTTTGGCTTTAGAGGCTTTTGCACCCAGTTTGGCAACTTCGGCTTCACAAACTTGAGTCATTTGCGCTTGAGATTCGCCCAAGCCGACAGCAGAAGTTTTAGAGGCAGGCACACCGTTGCTGACCAAGTAGTTTGCCACTACGTTGGCGCGACGCTCGGACAGGGCCTGGTTGTATTTTTCAGAACCCATAAAGTCGGTATGACCTTCAACACGTACGGATTGTACGTTGGTTTGACCCAAGCGTTGGGCCAATACTTTCAGGTTGTCTTGGGCTTCGGCACGCAGTACGTCTTTGTCGAAACCGAACAGGGTTTTGGCAGACAGAGAAACGGTTTCGTCAACATATTGCGGAGCCTGCTCTACAACAGCAACAGGAGCCGGTTCAACTGCATCGCCACACTCTACGCGACCTTGTGTTGCTTTGTCGAAGTAGGTGTTTTTCCAGCATTCGCCGTAGTTGTTGCGTACGACTTCTTGTGATTGGCCGCTCACGGTATAACCGTGAATATGAGCTTCGCTCGCCATAGCAGTGCCAGAAGCGAGCAATGCAACGAATAATGCGCTTAATTTCAGCTGTTTGGTCATTTTATTCCCTCATTAAATTTGTACAGCAGATACAGGAGCAACTGCTGAATTGCCAACATACAGGCCGCTGTAGAAACATGGCGGCAAATCGGATATTTCAGTCTCCACTATAAAGAAGCAGGGGGCGGACTGTCAATACTCAACGCCTGAAAACAACCGTAAAACAGCCTGTTTCCTGATAGTCTATCATGCCGAAAAATCAATTCCGTGTCATTACTTTAGGGGGATTTTTTCCATATCGCACGATTGCCGTTGCACAAAAACAACAAACACAACGGCAAAGCCCCATACCGTACCGGCAAGAAAATATGATAAATTATAAACAATGTTCAGCTACCCGACACAGACCGACACCGACCCGCCATGAAATTACAGCAATTAAAATACGCCTTAGAAGTTTACCGGCACAACCTGAACGTTTCCGAAGCGGCCGAAGCCTTATTCACATCACAACCCGGCATCTCCAAACAAATCAAATTGTTGGAAGAAGAAATCGGCATTCAGATTTTTATCCGCAGCGGCAAGCGCGTGGTTTCCGTCTCTCAGCCGGGCAAGGCGGTTTTGGATATTGCAGAACGTATTTTGCGTGATGTACAGAACATTAAAAATATCGGCAGCGAGTTTACCGGACACGACAGCGGTTCGCTGACGGTAGCCACAACACATACTCAGGCGCGTTATGCCCTGCCCTTGATTGTTGCCGATTTTGTGAAACGCTATCCGAAAGTCAACCTGACCATCAAACAGGGAAGCCCTGCCGCCATCGCACGTATGGTTACCTCAGGCGAGGCGGATTTGGCGATTGTTACGGAACGTATAGACGACCACCCCGAATTGGGAAGACTTTCCTGCTACGACTGGACTCATGCGGTTATCGTACCGAACGACCACCCCTTGCTCGAATGCAGAAATCCCCTCCGCATTGAAGATTTGGCAAGATTTCCACTAATTACTTATGAATTTGCGTTCAACACGGGCAGCAGCATTGCACGGGCATTCGCCAAAGCTCGTTTGGAACAACCCGATGTCGCATTGGCTGCAGCAGATACGGACGTATTAAAAACTTACGTACGCTTGGGTTTGGGCGTGGGATTGATGGCAAAGATGGCCTACAACCTGGATACGGATGACGATTTGCAGCTTGTGGATGCGGCACACCTGTTCGAGCCGTCGCCGACGTGGATTGCTTTGCGCAGCGATACTTATTTGCGCGGATATGCCTACGACTTTATCCAAGCGTTTGCGCCGCACCTGACGCGCGAGAAGGTGGACAGGATTCTGTACACGCCCATCAGCGAGGATTTTTCGATTTAGGCGGTTGCCGGTTTTCAGACGGCATTTTGCGGCAGATAAAACAAACAGGGCAGATGTTTTCTTCTGCCCTGTGTTTATTGAGAATGCCGTCTGAAATGTTCGTACAGGTTAATCAAATGGCGTGCGAGCAGCCGGACACCATTTTTTTCAACACCTGCAGATTGAGGATCTTGATGTGTTTGTGTTCGACGGAAATCAACCCTTCCTGATGAAATTTGGATAATGTGCGGCTGACGGTTTCAAGTTTCAGCCCGAGATAACTGCCGATTTCTTCACGAGACATGCGCAGGATGAAATCGTTGGCAGCAAAACCGCGGGAATAAAGGCGTTGGGAGAGGTTTAACAGAAAGGCGGCAATCCTCTCTTCTGCACGCATATTGCCCAAAAGCAACATCACGCCCTGATCACGCACAATTTCGCGGCTCATCATGCGGAAAAAGTGGGTACGCAGGCTTGGGATATTCTGACCGAGCTCTTCGATATGGGTAAACGGTAACTCGCATACTTCGCTGTCTTCCAAGGCGACCGCGTCGCAACTGTGCACATGGGCACAGATGCCGTCCATGCCGATGAGTTCGCCCGACATAAAAAAACCCGTTACCTGATCACGTCCGTCCTGACTGGCGACGGTTGTCTTGAAGAAGCCTGCACGGATGGCAAAGAGCGAAGTAAAGGCTTCGCCGGCACGGAACAGGTATTCGCCTTTTTTCAGGCGGCGGCTTTGGCGAATAACGGCATCGAGTTGGGTAAACTCGTTGGGTAGTAATCCGACAGGTAGACAGAGTTCCCGCAGGGAACAGGAAGAACACAGCGTTTTCATCTGATGTGTAGTATTATGCGAAGTCATACCGTACCTTTTTGTGCGCTTTGCCCCATCATGATTATGTGTTTATTGACACATATCAAGACAGGTTTATCATACTGCGGCATTCTACCAAACTATCCAAAATTTGACTAACATCATAAAATTGAACACGCACCATGAAAATTATACAGATACAGAACAATCACAATGCCAATAACCGTCCCGAGTTTGACCGCGAACTGATTGCCAGCCTGCCGTCCAGCGGTCCGCGCTACACCTCCTACCCTACTGCAGACCGTTTCCATGACGGCTTCCGAGAAGGGGAGTACATCAAAGCTTTACATTTACGCAGTACGGGAATGTTAAATAAACCGCTCTCCCTTTACATTCACATCCCCTTTTGCAATACCATCTGCTACTACTGCGGCTGCAATAAAATCATTACCAAAGACAAGAGCCGCGCCGATGCCTATATCGAATACCTTGAAAAAGAAATGGAACTGCTCGCTCCACATCTGAACGGACGGCACCAGCTTGCCCAACTGCACTTCGGCGGCGGCACGCCAACCTTCTTAAGCGACGACCAAATCGAACGTGTTTTCCGCATGATCCGCAAACATTTCGAGTTAATCCCCACCGGCGAATATTCCATCGAAATTGACCCGCGCAAAGTCAGTCGGGATACCGTCCTCATGCTCGGCAGACTCGGTTTCAACCGTATGAGTGTCGGCATTCAGGATTTCGACCCCAAAGTGCAGGCGGCGGTCAACCGCATCCAAAGTTACGAAGAAACCAAAGAAGTCATCGATGCCGCCCGTGAAGCAGGGTTTAAATCCGTCAGCGTCGATTTGATTTACGGCCTGCCGCATCAGACTTCCGAAAGCATTAAAACCACCATCGATACCGTTTTGTCGCTTGATCCCGACCGCCTCGCCCTTTATCACTACGCCCACTTGCCGCATGTTTTCAAACCACAACGCCGCATCGATACCGCCGCCGTTCCCGACAGCGAGGAAAAACTCGATATGCTGCAATACTGCGTCCAAACCCTGACCGAACGCGGCTACGTCTTCATCGGCATGGATCATTTCGCCAAACCGGACGACGAATTGTCTGTCGCCCTCGAAGAAGGATTGCTGCAACGCAATTTCCAAGGTTACTCGACCTATGCGGATTGCGACCTGGTTGCCATCGGTGTGTCGTCCATCGGTAAAATCGGCAACACCTACTCCCAAAACGAACGAGACATCGATGCCTACTATGCCGCCATCGATGAAGGCAGACTGCCCATCATGCGCGGCTACCAGCTGAATCAGGATGACATCCTGCGCCGCAGCATCATTCAGGATTTGATGTGCCGTTTCGCGCTCGACTACCGTGTTTACGAAGACATATTCGGTATCCCGTTCGACCGTTACTTCCAAGACGAACTCGCCGATCTAGAAAAACTTGCAGGCTTGGGGCTCATCAGCCTGAACAAGCAGAAACTGACTGTTACCCCGAAGGGACGCTTCCTCATCCGCAACATCGCTATGGTGTTCGACTACCACTTGCGCCATAAAGAAACCAGGGCGAAATACTCACAAACCGTCTGACTGTATTTCAAATATACGGATGCCGTCTGAAAGAAGTTCAGACGGCATTTTATTTTTTACAACCTGTTTTCCGGAATATCGATGCCTTCTCATAACGATACAGCAGCCTGCTCCCTGCCTGACATATATAGTGGATTAACAAAAATCAGGACAAGGCGACGAAGCCGCAGACAGTACAGATAGTACGGAACCGATTCACTTGGTGCTTGAGCACCTTAGAGAATCGTTCTCTTTGAGCTAAGGCGAAGCAACGCTGTACTGGTTTAAAGTTAATCCACTATAAACCCATATTTCCGCCAAACCGAACTTGCAAACAAAAATGCCGTCTGAAGGAAGTTCAGACGGCATAATCGTTTAACAATCAGAACACTGCCTGTAAAACCAGATAGCTGGCAACCGACAATACGGCGGCGGCAGGCAGGGTAATGACCCACGCCAAACCGATGGGCTTCATCAGTTTCCAATTGGCATTACGGTTGACTAGACCGATACCGAGTACCGCGCCGACCAAGATATGCGTACTGGAAACAGGCAGCCCCATCAGCGACGCACCCATCACAACAGAGGCGGCGGACAGTTCGGCGGTAAATCCCGAAGCAGGATGCATTTCCGCCAAACTCGTACCGACGGTTTTAATTACCTCTTTACCGACAAACCACAAACCGACAATCAGTGCGATACCGAAGGTCAGCATGGCAATCGGTGGAACAGCATTTTGCGCGGCAACACTGTTCGTCCGCAAAACATCCATAATCGCGGCAAACGGACCGATGGCGTTGGCGATATCGTTCGCCCCGTGGCTGAATGCGAAACCGCATGCGGTAAAGACCTGCATCCATGAAAACATCTGAAAGGTCGATTTGCCCAAATCTTTACGCTTGAGGCTTTTTGCAAAAACAAACGTACCCATCCACACCGCCGCACCTATCATAAAGATAGTCAGGAAGCTGTTGACGTTGCTCATCCCCAAATGTAGGTTTTTCAAGCCCTTAAAAATCAGCATAGCGGAAATCATCATCGCGCCGAACGAAGCGATAAAGGGAACCCAAGAGTGCAACGCCTTGTAAGAATCGACATTGTTTTTACGGTTATCGAACGCATAAAGACCGCGGTAATACTCCGATTGCAGCTCTTGCGGATCAAATTCAGGCTCATCGTAAATTTGCGCGTCGTGCGCCATTTTGGTGGCGTATTCAACTTTTTCAGCCTCAGACAAACCCTCGAAAAACAGGCGGTGCTGTTCTTTATAGGCCTTTTTCTCCTGCTTGATGCCTTTGAGCGTACCTTCGGCCCAAGCATTGTAATCTAAGACATTTTTCTTAACGCGGGAAAACAGGAAATAGGAAACCGCACCGCCCAAAACAGGCGACAGCACCCAAGATATCCCGATTTCTCCCAATTTTCCCCACTGAATCAACGTTCCCCAGTCGGCATGGTTCATAACCGCCATACACAACGCACTGCCGACGATGCCGCCGATAATCGCGTGCGTCGTCGAAACCGGCAGGCCTTTGTGGGACGCGAACAGCAGCCACAACGCCGCCGCCAAGAGTGCAGACATCATGATAAACACAAACTGCATGGGCTCGAGGTTCATACCGTTCAAATCGACGATGCCTTTGCGTATGGTATCGGTTACCTCACCGCCCGCGATGACCGCGCCGCTGACTTCAAACACCGCCGCAATCAGCAAAGCCTGCGGAATAGTCAGCGTGCCGGAACCGACGCTGGTACCGAAAGAATTGGCAATATCGTTGCCGCCGACATTAAACGCCATAAACACGCCGAACATGGTGGCGATGATGAAAAGCACGCTGTTATTGTAGTGGGTATAACCCAAACCCCAATAGATAAAATAGCCGACTATGCCTACCAGCATGGCGGCAAAGACGGCGTTAATCAGTTTCAAGTTCGCACTCATTTGAGTTTGAGCCATGGAAGATTCCTTAGTGAACACAGAAGGGTTTTCGCGGATATTGTAACCTTTTGCAATCCGTCTTGAAACATTTATTTACACTGCGGCAGCAAATCGGTATACGAGCGTCAATACACGTTAAAATGGCGTTTTGCACCAGTTTGGAAGTGATGATGGAAACACAGCTTTACATCGGCATCATGTCGGGAACCAGCATGGACGGGGCGGATGCCGTACTGATACGTATGGACGGCGGCAAATGGCTGGGCGCGGAAGGGCACGCCTTTATACCCTACCCTGACGATTTGCGCGCAGCATTGCTTGCTTTGCAAAATATAGGAACAGACGAACTGCACCGCAGCAGGATTTTGTCGCAAGAACTCAGCCGCCTGTACGCGCAAACCGTGGGCGAACTATTAAACAAGCAAAACCTCGCGCCGTCCGACATTACCGCCCTCGGCTGCCACGGGCAAACCGTCCGACACGCGCCGGAACACGGTTACAGCGTACAGNTTGCCGATTTGCCGCTGCTGGCGGAACTGACGCGGATTTTTACCGTCGGCGACTTCCGCAGCCGCGACCTTGCTGCCGGCGGACAAGGTGCGCCGCTCGTCCCCGCCTTTCACGAAGCCCTGTTCCGCGACGACAAAGAAACACGCGTGGTACTGAACATCGGCGGGATTGCCAACATCAGCGTACTCCCCCCCGACGCACCCGCCTTCGGCTTCGACACAGGGCCGGGCAATATGCTGATGGACGCGTGGACGCAGGCACACTGGCAGCTGCCTTACGACAAAAACGGTGAAAAAGCGGCACAAGGCAACATATTGCCGCAACTGCTCGACAGGCTGCTCGCCCACCCGTATTTCTCACAACCCCACCCCAAAAGCACGGGGCGCGAACTGTTTGCCCTAAATTGGCTCGAAACCTACCTTGACGGCGGCGAAAACCGATACAACGTATTACGGACGCTTTCCCGATTCACCGCGCAAACCGTTTGCGACGCCGTCTCACACGCAGCGGCAAATGCCCGTCAAATGTATATTTGCGGCGGCGGCATCCGCAATCCTGTTTTAATGGCGGATTTGGCAGAATGTTTCGGCACACGCGTTTCCCTGCACAGCACCGCCGAACTGAACCTCGATCCGCAATGGGTAGAAGCCGCCGCATTTGCGTGGTTGGCGGCGTGTTGGATTAATCGCATTCCCAGTAGTCCGCACAAAGCAACCGGCGCATCCAAACCGTGTATTCTGGGCGCGGGATATTATTATTGAGCACAAATGCCGTCTGAAAGACCGTCCTGCCGTTCAGACGGCATTTTTGATACAAAGCAGGTAACCAAAGGAGCGTTTGACGGAAAAGGAGAAACTAAAATAAAGGATTACACTTGGCATCATCAAGATACCGGATGTATCGGCTGGAAAGCGATGAACACAAGAAGATAATTATGTGGAAAATTTATAAAGAAAATAGCACTGACTTAAATTTTGCCCTAGGTAGTATATATTGCCAAGCAATCAATATTACTGAATTTAAAATGTGGGTCGAAAAAATCATAAGGGAAATGGACTTAGATGAAATTCCAAATTATTTTTTTGATTTAACAGATCTTCAATCACTATTCCATCTAATTGATATTATAGGATTTGTTCCCGAAAATAACTTATCAAAAAATCAGGATAATGCATTAACAGGCATTGCCTTCTTAAGGGGGATAGATGTCTATGACCCTCCAGTTTCAAAAGAAAAAGCATTAAAAGCCTTAGAGAAATATCCTGAAATTTATCAGAAGTTTCAGCATTTCTTTCCGTTTGTAGAACTGCCGCCGCTTTAAACAGTCAAAATGCCGTCTGAAAGTCCGTTCCGCTTTTCAGACGGCATTTTTGCCTCTTTCGTTTACAAACCCTTAAAATCCCTTTATACTCAAAACTCGTTCAAAACAAAACAAACCCCGCTATGAAAATCCTGCTCCTCCCCATCCCACCCGTCCTCACCGCCTGCGGCACACTGACCGGCATACCCGCCCACGGCGGCGGCAAACGCTTTGCCGTCGAACAGGAACTCGTCGCCGCATCGTCCCGCG
>NZ_JBPBFH010000002.1:0-106569 GCF_050896295.1 Neisseria sp. SLRRB23 | reverse complement strand
GCCGTTGACCGGTGGATACAGGAAAATCCCAATGCCGCCGAAACCGTCGAAGCCCTGGCCAACATCCTGCCGTTTGCCAAAGCTGAGAAGTTGGCGAAACTGGGGAAGGCGGCAAAACTAGGAAGGGAGGCAAAACCGGGGAAAGCTGCGGTTAGTGGGGACTTCTCAAAATCCTACACCTGCTCCTTCCACGGCAGCACCTTGGTCAAAACGGCAGACGGCTACAAAGCTATTGCCCGTATCCGAACCGGCGACCGCGTCNTCACCAAGGACGAGGCAAGCGGGGAAACAGGATACAAACCCGTTACCGCCCAATACGGCAATCCGTATCGGGAAACCGTTTACATTGAAGTTTCAGACGGCATCGGTAACAGCCAAACCCTGATTTCCAATAAAATCCACCCGTTTTACAGTCAAGGAAAATGGATACAGGCAGGTCGTCTGAAAAAAGGCGACACCCTGCTTTCCGAAAGCGGTGCAAAACAGACGGTTCAAAACATTACCCTCAAACAGCAGCCGCTCAAAGCCTACAACCTGACCGTTGCCGACTGGCATACTTACTTCGTCAAGGGCAATCGGGCGGAAACGGAAGGGGTTTGGGTTCATAATGATTGTCCAACCAAACTAAAACCAACAGAACGTTATAATCGTCAAACGCATTATGGAGGTTCTCAAACAGATGGGGCAAAGGCTCAGGCAGCAAGACAGGCAGGAGAAGGTAAACCTTGTCCAACTTGCGGTAGAATTCAGTTATCTGGTACGAAAACCGCACCAAGTCCGCAACATGAACCCCCATTAGTAAAACATTACTATGAACATGGTGGTCACTCCATGAGCAATGCTGATCGAGCGAAACATGCCAAGGAAAGCATAAAAGGAACTCAATGTTTAACATGTCAAAGGAAAGAGGGTGCGATGATGTCAAGATATTCGAGAGAACAGGCTAAAAAGCATGGACTATAACCAAACTGTTTTATCTCACTTGCAAAAATTTTGGAAACATTATGATATTAAAGGATTTACTTGGACTTTAGGAAGGATTGTTGAAGAACTTCCCGATTTCCAAGTTTTCCAAGTGATTCCTAATCATGAAGATGAGCCTTGGGTTTATGTCAGCTCTGGGATAGGTCAATTTTTAGGGCAGGAGTTTTTTATCATCAGCCCGTTTGAAACACCTGAACATATTGAGACCTTGGCAATGCTGGCATCTGCAAGTATGCATTATCCTGATCAATTTCAATTAGGGAAAACTGTCAATATCGGCAGACCGTGGGTCGAGCAATCATCCTTCCGGCATTTTCTGATTTCTCTGCCTTATCCTTATGGGCAAGAGTTGGAATATATGGATAATGTCCGATTTTTCTGGTTATTGCCGATTACTCGTCAAGAGAGGCTTTTTCTAGATACTCATTCGGTAGAAGAATTGGAAACGAAATTAGATAAAGCGGGTATTGATTATTTAGATATAAATCGTGCGAGTACTGTCTGGCAGGCCGGATAAAAAACCAGTAATCAAAATGCCGTCTGAAACGATATTCGTCTTTCAGACGGCATTTTTGTATTTAAAGCCGGGTAACGCTCAATACGCCTTTGACGTCGCCGAGGCTGGTGAGGACGCGCGGGAGGTCGTTGACTTGTTTGACTTCGAGCGTGAACCTCATGCTGGCTTCCAAGTCGCGGGACTGGGTTTGCACGGCGGTAACGTTGAGTTTGTGGCGGGCGAGCGCGTCGGATACGTCGCGCAAAAGCCCTGAGCGGTCTTGGGCGCGGATTTCGATATCGACGGCGAACACTTGCCCTTCCTGCAACGCCGCCCAACTTGCGTCCAGTACTTTTTCGGGCGCGTGTTCGGCAAGGTGTCGGAAAGAGGGGCAGGTTTTGCGGTGGACGGAAATGCCGCGCTCGCGGGTAACGAAGCCGACAATATCGTCGGGCGGCGCGGGTTTGCAGCATTTGGCAAGCGTGGTCATCAAGCCGTCTTCGCCATCGATGAGCACACCTGTTTTGCCGCCTTTTTTGATTTTGGACTGTTTGACGATGGTGGTTTCGCTGACGGGCACGGGTGGCGGTTCGTTCAACTTGCCGCAGGCTTTTTGGATGGCGCGGTTGGAAATTTCGCCTTGTCCGATGGCGGTATAGAGGTCGTCGAGTTTTTTGTAGCCGAGGTTTTCGGCAAGCTCTTGCAGGTTGGGCTTGGGCGTGAGTTTGGTAAGCTGTTTGTCGAGCTGGACGCGGCCTTCTTCGCGTACGGTGTCGGCGTTTTGCTGACGGATATAGGCGCGGATTTTGCTGATGGCACGGTTGGATTTGACCCAGCCTTCGTAGAGCCAGTTGACGGAAGGATGCCCTTCTTTGGCGGTAATGATTTCGACGCGCTGTCCGTTTTCAAGCGGGGTGGACAGCGGCACGATTTGCCCTTCGACTTTCGCACCGCGGCAACGGTCGCCGATGCTGCTGTGCAGGGCGTAGGCGAAGTCGATGGGGGTGGCACCCGTGGGCAGGGAGAGGACTTTGCCGTGCGGGGTCAGGACATAAATCGTGTCGTTGAACAGCTCGGTTTTGAAGGCGGCGGCGAGGTCTTCCTTGCCGCTTTCCGCCATGTTTTCGCGCCAATCCAAGAGTTGGCGCAACCAGGCGATTTTTTGTTCGTAGGCGGAATCGCCTTTGCCGCCCTCTTTGTAACGCCAGTGCGCGGCGACACCGAATTCGTTGAATTGGTGCATATCGAAGGTGCGAATTTGCACTTCCACGCCTTTGTCTTCCGGGCCGACAATGACGGTGTGCAAACTTTTATAGCCGTTGCCTTTGGGGTTGGCGATATAGTCGTCGAACTCGCCGGGGATGGGCTGCCAGAGACTGTGGACGATACCCAGAGTGGTGTAACACTCGGGGACGGTATCGACCAGAATCCGCACGGCGCGGATGTCGAACAGACCGTCGAAAGTGAGCTTTTTCTTCACCATTTTTTTGTAAATGGAGTAGATGTGTTTCGGGCGGCCGGCGACTTCAAAGTGGATATTGTATTTTTTCAGTTCCGTACGCAGGATATTGAGGAAGTTTTCAATGTATTCGAGGCGTTCGGTGCGTTTTTCGTCCAAAAGCAGGGCGATTTCGCGGTATTTTTCGGGTTCTTGATGGCGGAAGCCGAGGTCTTCGAGCTGCCATTTGAGCTGCCACACGCCCAAGCGGTTGGCGAGCGGGGCGAAGATGTCGAGGGTTTCTTTGGCGACGGCGCGTTTTTCGGAGTTGTCGGGGACGTTGCTTAAAAATTGCAGGGTGCGCGTACGCATCGCCAGTTTGATTAACACGACGCGGATGTCGGTAACCATCGCCAGCAGCATTTTCCGCATAGTTTCGGCCTGCTGGGCGCGTTCTTCCGGCGTGGCGAGGCTGTCCACGCGGGCGAAGTGGGTAAGTTTCTGCACTTCGTCCACACCTTTGACCAGCTCGGCGACGGTGCTGTTGCAGCGTTCGGAAACCAAGAGATTCCAATCGGGAACGTAGCGTCCGATGTCGGCAAGCAGGGTGGCGGCGACGGCATCGGGCAGCAGGTCGAGTTCATGGACCATTTGCGCCGCACCGAGGAAGTGGTCGGGTAACGGCTCGCCATACGGCGTGGCGGCATCGGCGGGGTAATGTGCTTCCGCCAGCGAACGGGCGGCTAAGACAAGTTTTTTATCGTTGTCCGGCAGCGCGGCGCAGTAGCTGTCGAACCATTCGCGCAATTCTTGCAGGGTCGCGCTTTGCGTGTCTTGAATCGGGCTGATGGCGGTCATGATGGGATCTTCCGTTCCGATAAAAACGAGTTAATTGTAACAGCTTATTTATTTACGGTGCATAGGCGGGAAGATATAGTGGATTAAATTTAAACCAGTACGGCGTTGCCTCGCCTTGCCGTACTATCTGTACTGTCTGCGGCTTCGTCGCCTTGTCCTGATTTAAATTTAATCCACTATAAACTTGTTTCGGGCGGAGCGGGGTGTTAAGGTAGCCGGTACCGACAGGTTGACGAGGAATATTTTGATGAAACTGTATATTTACGACCATTGCCCGTTTTGCGTGCGTGCGCGGATGGCTGCCGGGCTGTTTGGCGCGGACGTTGAAGAAGCCGTGCTGGCAAACGACGACGAGGCAACGCCGATCGGTATGATCGGTGCGAAACAAGTGCCCATCCTGGAAAGAGAGAACGGTTCGTTTATGGGCGAGAGTTTGGACATTGTGCGCCATTTCGACCGAGAAGGCCGTCTGAAAGACGAAGTCCGCCCCGAGATACAGGCATGGCTGGACAAAGTCGGCAGTTACAACAATAAACTGGTTCAGCCGCGTACTGTTAAAATCGGTCTGTCCGAGTTCGCTACTGCCGAAGCGGTTAAATATTTTACAGATAAAAAAGAGAAAAGCATCGGCAGCTTTTCTGCCAATTTGAATAAAACCGCCCAATACCTCGAACGGATAAACGCAGATTTGCAAGAGTTGGAGAATTTGATGGACGGTACTTCAGACGGCATCAACGGCGGAATCGGCATGGAGGATATTTTGGTTTTCCCCGTTTTGAGGAATCTGACCGTGGTGCGCGGCATCGCGTTCCCTCGGAAGACGATGGATTATTTAATCGGTATGAGTGAAAAATCAGGCGTGCCGCTTTATTTTGACAGGGCATTGTAAAACAGAAAAACGCAGCAGGCAGGGAAGCCTTGCTGCGTTTTTTTGTGGTTGGCAAATACGGCGGTATCGTCCGAAAACCGTAAATTCAAATAAACCATCCGATGAGGGACTGAACCAGTATCATAACCAGCTGTACGACAGGGGCGATAAATGCACCCAACCACCCGGTCAGCATCAGTAGCAGGATAATCCACGTCCCATAGGGTTCGATTTTGCGGAACGCTTGCGAATATTTCGTCGGCAGAAAGGTGTCGATGAAAATGCCGCCGTCCCAAGGCAGGATGGGGATGATGTTGAGCGCGAACAGAATGGCGTTAATCAGGATGCCGTAATTTGCCATTTTTGCCAGCGGCATTTGGTATGCGTCGCCGATGAATGGGGCCAATACCCAAATCAGCCCCCACAAAAACGCCATTGCCAGATTCGACAGCGGACCGGATGCGGCAACATAACGCCAGGCAAGGCGAGGGTTGCGGAAGTTGCGCGAATCGATAGGGATAGGACGTGCCCAACCAAATAGAAACGGTGTGAACATCAACGTAATCAGCGGAAAGATTACCGTGCCGACCAAATCGATATGGGGGAGGGGGTTCAGTGTCAGCCTGCCGTATTGTTCGGCAGTGTTGTCTCCCCAGTAGCGCGCCGTATAGCCGCGTACCACCTCCCTGACGGTAATGGCAAGCAGTACGGGCAGGACAGCAAGCAAGAATACGCCCAAGTCAAAATTCCGAAACATGATTTTCCTTTAAAACAGGTGGTACGCAGCCGTAACCGGCTGCCGGATGAAGGGGGCAATATATCATTTAACCCGATTTTGTTGGAATGGGAAAACAGGCAGATCCGCTCCGTTTGTCTGACGGTATCTGATAATTTGTCATAACATATTGTTTTAATATGGATTTTAATAATATGAAAACAGTATTCAGATAAAGGTAAATAATAAAAATAGGTTGCAAATAGGAATTGTTGCTATTATTATGCCCGAATTATGGATAAAGAACGAATTTTAACCCCCGCAGTCGTGTTTTCCGTCGCACTGCTGCATTTGGCAATAGTGGCATTGCTCTGGCAGGCGCACAAGCTGCCCGTGATAGAGTCAGGAAATGTTATCGAATTTGTCGATTTGGGCGATTTTGGCGGAGGGGGCGGCGCACCCGAAGGCGCAGGCGCGCCTGCCGCGCCCGAACCGCAACCCGCGCCCGATCCGCCCAAACCTGTCGAACCGCCCAAGCCGGTTTTGAAGCCGGCGGTTACAAAAAAGGCGGATGCAGATATTCAGCAGCCCAAGGAAAAGCCGAAACCCGAAGAAAAACCGAAACCAGAGCCTAAGCCGGAAGCGAAGCCGACTCCCAAACCGGTTGAGAAAACGGTAGAGAAGCCGTCTGAAAAACCTGCCGAATATCCCGGCAATACTTCCGCCAAAGCCGGCAGCGAGCACGGCGGGGGAGAAGGTAAGGGAACCGGTACCAAAGGTGACGGAACGGGGCGTGGAGAAGGCAGCGGTAAAGGCAGCGGCGGAGCCAAAGGCGAGCATGGGGAAGGAACCGGCGGCAGCGGCGGCGGAACAGGTGCCGGCAGCAGTAAAGGCAATCCCCTGCGTGCCAACGGCAGTATTCCGCGACCGCCTTATCCTACGCTTTCTATGGAAAACGATGAACAGGGTACGGTTGTCCTGAGTGTGATGGTGTCTCCGGGCGGTCATGTCGAGTCCGTCAAAGTGGTGAAAAGCAGCGGTTTTTCCCGTTTGGACAATGCAGCACGCAAGGCGGCGCAAAACGGGCATTTTCAAGCCAATGCCTGGACGGAGTTTAAAGTCCCCGTTAAATTTGAATTGAATTAGGCTGTTGTCGCGGCAGTTTGCGGCAGCTTGGATTTTTGATTTGTTTTTATCAGTTTTGGAATCATTATGGATTTGAAATTAGTGTTTGAATCAGGCGATGTCGTCCTGATCGGTGTGTTTGTGTTGATGCTGTTGATGAGTATCGTAACATGGTGTCTGATTGTCTTACGCAGCATTAAGCTGTATCAGGCTCGCAAAGGCAATACGGTTGTTAAGCAGCATATGAGCAATACTTTGTCTTTGAACGATGCGCTTGAAAAAGTGCGTGCCGTTGACGCTCCCCTGTCCAAACTGGTGCAAGAGGCATTGCAGTCGTACCGCAACTACCGTCAAAATGAAGCTTCCAAATTGGCTCAGGTGCTGCCGTTGAACGAGTATTTGGTCATTCAAATCCGCAACAGTATGGCCCAGATTATGCGTCGCTTTGATTATGGTATGACCGCGCTTGCCTCCATCGGTGCGACCGCACCGTTTATCGGCCTGTTTGGTACGGTTTGGGGGATTTACCATGCCCTGATCAATATCGGACAAAGCGGACAGATGAGTATTGCGGCGGTTGCCGGTCCGATCGGCGAGGCATTGGTTTCTACTGCGGCGGGTCTGTTTGTGGCGATTCCTGCTGTGTTGGCGTACAACTTCCTCAATCGCGGTGCGAAGACGCTGACTCAGGATTTGGATGCGATGGCGCATGATTTGCATGTCCGCCTGTTGAACCAAAAGGATTAATGAAATGGCATTCGGTTCGATGAATTCCGGCGATGACTCGCCGATGTCCGACATCAACGTTACGCCGTTGGTGGACGTGATGCTGGTTTTGCTGATTGTATTTATGATTACCATGCCGGTGCTGACGCATTCCATTCCTTTGGAATTGCCGACCGCGTCCGAGCAGGCAAACAAGCAGGATAAACAGCCTAAAGATCCCTTGCGCCTGACGATTGATGCAAACGGTGGTTATTATGTCGGCGGAGATTCTGCAAGCAAAGTGGAAATCGGGGAAGTGGAAAGCCGTCTGAAAGCCGCCAAGGAGCAGAATGAAAACGTGATTGTGGCAATTGCGGCAGACAAGGCGGTGGAATACGATTATGTAAACAAAGCGTTGGAGGCCGCCCGTCAGGCAGGGATTACCAAAATTGGTTTTGTAACGGAAACCAAGGCTCAATAAAGTTTGACGTTTGAACGAATGCCGTCTGAACGCCTTTCAGACGGCATTTTTGTATCGGTCGGTTTTATGGTTTGACCGCTGCGTCTTCCAAACGGCTGCGGAAGTTTTCCAAATTTACGCCTGCCGCTTCTGCGCGGCGGATGATTTCGTCAACCGGCATACCTTCTGCCGCCCGGCGGAAGCCCCACAGGAGGGAGCAGCGCGTACCGGTTCGGCAATAGGCAAGGACGGGATATTCGGCTTGTCCGATGAGTTGTTGGAAGGTTTCGACATCGTGTTTTTGGATGTCGCGGGCGGTAACGGGTTGGTGATGGAATCCGGTAACGCCTGCTTGTTCCAGCCACTGTTTGATTTGGGCGAAGTCGGGCTGCGATTCTTCTTCGCGGTCGGGGCGGTTGCAGATGACGGTTTTGATACCCAGTAGCGAGATTTGTTCCGCATCGGCTTTCGTCAGTTGTGGGGAGATGTAGAGATGTTCGTCAAGTTTTAGAATCGCCATTTTATTTCCTTTGTTTTGCGGTTGGTTTTCAGACGGCATTTTGTGTGCAATGCCGTCTGAAAGTTTAACCGAACAACCAGTTTTCCAACAGGTTCCGGTCTGTGATATGTAGGATGGCAGTATCCGCCGCCGCTGCCTGAACCGTCAAGACGGTTTGACGCAATATGCCTGCACGGAAGAAGTGGATATTGATTCTTGCATTGACGTGGTATCGGGCCCATTGTGCGGCAAAGTCGGTGCAGGCATAACCGTCTAAAGCAATGATTTTGTCTTGCGGGCACAGTGCCGCAGATTCCGCGCTGCCGCCGTTGAAGACATGGGTCAGGACGATGTGGTCGGCGTTTTGTTTGAAACGTGCGCCGAAATCGCCTGTCGGCGGGACGGGGCAGATGTGTTCCGCGTATCCGCCGCCGTGTTGTCGGGGAAGTGGTAGGAAGGTCAGTCCCACGCCTGCGGTTGCCAGGCATTCGGCAAGCGGCAAATCTTCGGTGCTGTATAACGCTTTTTGGAAAAAATCTTCCAAATCCAAGCCGGTTATTTCCTGACAGCGGATTTGCCAGTGTTTTTCCGGAATACCCGAGTGTGTGTCCCTCCACTCCCGATAGAGTTTGTCCATTACCGTATCGAGAGAATGTCTGCCGCCGCTTTTGTTCCGTATCAGCAAATCAAGGCACAATGCGGCAAGTGCGCCTTTTTGGTAGTAGCTGACGATGGCGTTGGGGCTGTTTTCATCCGGTTTGTAAAATTTGTTCCACGCGGTAAAACTCGATTCCGCCAAGGTCTGCCTCAAACGGCCGCGGGTTTGTTGTACGCGCGTAATGCCTTGTGCCAGCAGGTTTAAATAAGATTCGGGCGAGATAGTGTGGCTGCGTGCCAAAAACAAATCGTCGTAATAGGATGTAATGCCTTCGAATGCCCATAGTTGTTCGGTATAGTTCTCTTTGTCGAGGTCATAAGGGGCGAACGCGGCAGGTTTGATGGATTTGACGTTCCACGCGTGAAAATATTCGTGGGAGAAAAGTCCGAGCAATGTGGTGTAGGCATCGTCGGCATCGGTCATATCGAACAGCGGAAGGCTGTGGCGGTCGGCGAGCAGGGCAGTGCTGTCGGCGTGTTCCAAACCGCCGTAAATATGGTCGCCGACGTGGAGCAGGAACAAATATTTTTGAAACGGGGCAGGGGAGGAAAACATTGCCAATTCAGTTTCGCAGATTTTTTTGAGGTCTGAAATCAGCCTGTTGTGGTCGAAGTCTGGATAGATGCCGCTTAGGGCGAGCGTATGCGGAATTCTTGCCGCTTCAAAATCTAAAAATTCAATCAAGCCCATTTCCACAGGGCGGTCAATCAATTCAGCATAGGATGCCGTCTGAAAAATATATCGGTCTGTTTCGGGTAGGGTTGTGGCAATACGCCATTCGGGTGGAATGCCCGTCAATTCCAAGCGGTGCGGCAGCGTTTCCGTTCCTTCGACTTTCAAAAACAGGCATGATCCGTCAAAAAAACCTCGTTCCGTCGACAGGAAAGAACCTCGAACCGACAAATCGAATGCATATACGGTGTAGCAGATTTGCCACTCGCCGCGTATGGAGGCGGCACGCCAACAGTTTTTTGCAATTTGGTCGAGTCGGACGGGTACACCGTTGCAGGATGCATCGATAGATGTAATGTGGCGGGAAAAATCCCGAATCAGATAGCTGCCCGGTACCCAGTTNGGCAGGCTTATTTCTATAGGAAAATCATTATCTTGTGTGAATGTCAGCAGGATGTGCCATTCATGGTCTAGAGGGGAGGGGGTAATTTTATAATTAATCATGGCTATTAAATATATCGTTAAATATTATTGATAAAATGTCTTTAAAATGCAGCTTAATCTACATCAATAAAGTGTTATAAAAAAGGGGGCTTGAAAAACAAAGCAATGTCAAACGGGTTATAATTTATTATAACAATATGATTTATATATAATAAAAAAACAAATTAAGAAATAGGTACTCCGGCGGTGGGAATGTAATTCCGCTTGGCGTAATAAGGCAGATATGTTAAATTTAGAAAAAATTATGCTTGCCCAAGTTGGACCTTAAGAGGTCGCAAAGGTGGGCAGGATAAAAAATTTTTATTCCCATAATTCATGGAGACTCTCATGGACACACAAACTTACAACTACAAAGTGGTGCGCCAGTTCGCCATCATGACTGTAGTTTGGGGTATCGTGGGTATGTTGGTCGGCGTTATCGTAGCTGCCCAACTGTTTGCTCCCGCCCTTGATTTATCGGACATCGGTCCTTGGTTTCACTTCGGTCGTCTGCGTCCGCTGCACACCAATGCGGTTATTTTCGCATTCGGAGGCTGCGGCCTGATCGGCACATCATACTACGTTGTCCAACGTACTTGTAATACCCGCCTGTTTGGTGGCTGGCTGCCGGCATTTACCTTTTGGGGCTGGCAGGCGGTAATCGTTGCCGCCGCTGTCAGCTTCCCTATGGGTTGGACTCAAGGTAAAGAATATGCCGAGCTCGAATGGCCGATCGACATTCTGATTACTTTGGTTTGGGTTGCATACGCCATCGTATTCTTCGGTACGATTGCCAAACGTAAAATCAAACATATCTATGTTGCCAACTGGTTCTATGGCGGCTTTATTTTGGCGGTCGCACTTTTGCACATCGTCAATAACATCAGCATTCCGGCAGGTTTGATGAAGTCGTATCCCGTCTATTCCGGTGCGATTGATGCTATGGTTCAATGGTGGTACGGGCATAACGCCGTGGGCTTCTTCCTGACTGCCGGCTTCTTGGGTATGATGTACTATTTCGTACCCAAACAAGCAGGTCGCCCTGTTTATTCCTACCGCTTGTCTGTCGTTCACTTTTGGGCGTTGATTTTTACCTATATGTGGGCGGGTCCGCACCATCTTCACTACACTGCGCTGCCTGACTGGACACAATCTTTGGGTATGGTTCTGTCTTTGATTCTGTTCGCACCCTCTTGGGGCGGTATGATTAACGGCATTATGACCTTGTCCGGCGCGTGGGACAAACTGCGTACTGACCCAATTCTGAAATTCCTGATTGTTTCCCTGTCCTTCTACGGTATGTCTACCTTTGAAGGTCCGATGATGTCGATTAAAACGGTCAACGCATTGAGCCACTATACAGACTGGACCGTTGCGCACGTTCATGCGGGTGCGTTGGGCTGGGTAGGCTTCGTAACCATCGGTTCTGTCTATTACATGATTCCCCGCCTCTTCGGCAAAGAACAGATGCACAGCACCAAGCTGGTAGAAGCGCATTTTTGGATTGCGACCATCGGCGTGGTACTGTATATCGCCGCGATGTGGATTGCCGGTGTGATGCAGGGTTTGATGTGGGGTTCTTTGAATGATGACGGTACGCTGACCTACTCGTTTGTCGAATCCGTAAAACGCACTATGCCTTATTACATGATCCGTTTTGCAGGTGGTTTGCTGTATCTGAGTGGTATGTGCATTATGGCGTACAACGTGTACCGCACAGCCATCGGTGGTAAAGCAGTCGATGCTGAAATCCCTGCGGTTCCCCAAACACAGCACCACTAAAATACTAAGGAAGATAGGCTACCAAAATGAAATTACAACAATTGGCCGAAGAAAAAATCGGCATCCTGATTGTGTTTATCCTGCTTGTAGTCAGTGTCGGTCTGTTGATTGAAGTTGTGCCCTTAGCCTTTACTAAGGCGGCAACACAGCCGGTACCGGGCGTGAAGCCTTACAATGCCCTGCAGGTTGCCGGACGCGATATTTACATCCGTGAGGGCTGTTACAACTGCCACTCTCAAATGATTCGTCCGTTCCGTGCGGAAACCGAGCGTTACGGTCATTACTCTGTTGCCGGAGAGTCGGTTTACGACCATCCGTTCCAATGGGGTTCCAAACGTACCGGTCCTGATTTGGCACGTGTGGGCGGCCGCTATTCCGACGAATGGCACCGTATCCACCTGCTGAATCCCCGTGATGTCGTGCCTGAGTCCAATATGCCGGCATTCCCATGGCTTGCACGCAATAAAGTCGATGTCGATGCAACTGTTGCCAACATGAAGGCTTTGCGTAAAGTAGGTACTCCTTACAGTGATGAGGAAATTGCGAAAGCACCTGAGGCTTTGGCAAACAAATCCGAGCTGGATGCTGTAGTCGCCTATCTGCAAGGATTGGGTCTGGCTTTGAAAAACGTAAGGTAACATCATGGATATTAACGGTATTCGCGCTCTTTTCACGGTATGGATCTTTATCTGTTTCCTGTTGGTACTCTATATCGTCTTCAACAGGCGGAATAAGAAAAATTACGATGATGCCGCAAACAGCATTTTTGATGAAAACCAAGATGCGCAAGATAAGAAAAGCGAAAACCGTTAATATTGTGATAACGGAGCAAAACAATGAACACAACATCCCAATTTACCAGTAACTTCTGGAATATATATATTGCAGTTATTGTCTTACTGAGCTTTATCGCTTTGGCTTGGCTTCTGCTGTCTCAAAATGTTGTCAAACGTCCGAAAAAGGGCGAAGAAGTACAAACTACAGGCCATGAGTGGGACGGTATTGCCGAATACGACAACCCGCTGCCGCGCTGGTGGTTTTGGCTGTATGTTTTGACATGGCTGTTCGGTATCGGTTATCTGGTTATGTATCCGGGTGTCGGCGACTACAAAGGCCTGCTGAAATGGACCAGCCACAACCAATATGAAAAAGAGGTCAAAAAAGCCGATGAGCAATACGGCAAACTGTATGCCAAGTTTGCGGATATGCCGATTGAAAAAGTGGCAAAAGACCCACAGGCCAAGCAAATCGCCCAAAACCTGTTCAATACCTACTGTATCCAGTGCCACGGCTCTGATGCCAAAGGTTCTAAAGGTTTTCCGAATCTGACCGACAGCGATTGGTTGTGGGGCGGCGATCCCGATAAAATCCACGAGACCATTGAAAAAGGCCGTGTTGCTACCATGCCTGCTTGGGGTCCTGCTTTGGGTGAGGAAGGCGTAAAAGACGTTGCGCATTATGTGATGTCCCTTTCAAAACCCAAAGGCCAGTATGATGAGGAACGTGCCGCACGCGGACAAGCCTTATTCAGCGGTCCGCCTGCCAACTGTTTCACTTGCCACGGCGATAAGGGACAAGGTATCCAAGGTTTGGGTCCGAACCTGACTGATGACGTGTGGTTGTGGGGCGGTACGCAAAAATCCATTATCGAAACCATTACCAACGGCCGCAGCAGCCAAATGCCAGCGTGGGGACATTTCTTGGATAAAGACAAACTGCATATTATGACTGCTTATGTATGGGGTCTTTCCAATAAAGACGGTAAAGCTCCGGTGAAAAAAGCCGAGCCTGCACCGACTCCCGCACCGGCGGCAGAACCCGCAGCATCTGCTCCTGCAGAAGCAGCACAAGCCGCTTCTGAAGCTAAACCTGCCGCAGCAGAACCTAAAGCCGAGGAAAAAGCCGCACCTGCTGCCAAAGTAGACGGCAAACAGGTTTATGAAACCGTTTGTGCCGCCTGCCATGGCAATGCGATTCCGGGTATTCCCCACGTCGGCACGAAAGCCGACTGGGCCGACCGCATCAAAAAAGGTAAGGACACATTGCACAAACACGCAATCGAAGGTTTCAATACGATGCCCGCAAAAGGCGGTCGCGGCGATTTGAGCGATGATGAGGTGAAAGCTGCAGTTGACTATATGGTCAACCAGTCAGGCGGCAAATTCTAACCGTTGTTTTCCGACTTTGTCGGATGCAGAAATCCGGATTCATATCGAATCCGGATTTTTTATTTTGAACGGAAATCCTGTTTTTGATTTATGCCGTCTGAAAGTGGGGATTTTGATGCTTAAGCGGTCAGACCGACTGATATTTTTGTATGGTTTAAAGAATGGTGCGGTTGGGTGTCGGACAGCATTGTTTGATGCTTTCAGACGGCATATAGGTTTGTTTCTTCAAAATTGAATCTTTTTTCATATGTTGCAAAAAATATTGATTTTAGTCATAAAGAATTAGTCTTTATTGTCTATAATCGCGCATCATCACGATAACTCTAATTTCAAAAGAACGATAAATGGATACACAAATCAAAACTGAAGCCGGTCAGCAGAATAACCGGCGTTATCTGACCGTTTGGAGGTGGCATTTTTATGCCGGTCTGCTGGTTATGCCTTTTCTTACCCTGCTTGCCGTTACAGGCTTGGGTATGCTGCTGTTTGCCAATATTACCGGCAAGGAGGGCGAGCGGATTCATGTTGTGCCGCAGGCAACGGTACAACCTCTGTCTGTTCAGGCAGAAGCGGCACGCAGTGCCGTTAATCCGGAGACTTCGTCCGTCGTCCAATATATTGCACCGCGTGCCGATGATATGGTTGCCGTGTTCCGTGTCAACAATGAGGGCAAGGCAACCATGGTTGCGGTCGATCCTTATACGGCAAAAGTGGTCAGTACCATGCCGCGCAATCAGGGTTGGTATCACACGATGGATGAAATCCACGGCGATATGATGCTCGGTGCGGCAGGCGATTATCTTTTGGAAACGGCGGCTTCACTGACCATTATTATGGTTGTCAGCGGCTTGTACCTTTGGTGGGCGAAACAGCGCGGTATTAAAGCGATGCTACTGCCGCCCAAAGGCAGGGCGCGTTCTTGGTGGCGGAATCTGCACGGCGCGTTTGGAACTTGGGTGTCGCTGATTTTACTGTTGTTCTGTCTGTCCGGAATTGCTTGGGCAGGTATTTGGGGTGGCAAGTTCGTGCAGGCTTGGAGTCAGTTCCCGGCCGGCAAATGGGGTGTCGAACCGAACCCTGTTTCAGTTGTGCCGACCCACGGCGAGGTATTGAATGACGGCAAGGTTAAGGAAGTGCCGTGGATTTTGGAGCTTACGCCTATGCCTGTTTCAGGGACGACTGTGGGCAAAGACGGCATTAACCCTGACGAGCCGATGACATTGGAAACCGTCGACCGTTTCGCGCGGGAAATCGGTTTCAAAGGGCGTTATCAGCTGAATTTGCCCAAAGGCGAGGACGGCGTATGGACTTTGTCGCAAGACTCTATGAGTTACGATATGATTAGTCCGTTTGCCGATCGCACGGTGCATATCGACCAGTACAGCGGAAAAATTCTTGCTGACATCCGCTTTGACGATTACAACCCGTTCGGTAAATTCATGGCGGCAAGCATTGCGCTACATATGGGTACTCTGGGCTGGTGGAGCGTGTTGGCGAACGTCGTGTTCTGCCTTGCCGTGATTTTTATCGGCATCAGCGGCTGCGTGATGTGGTGGAAACGCCGCCCGACCGGCGCGGTGGGCATGGTTCCGCCGGCACAGAAAGTCAAGCTGCCGGTTTGGTGGATGATGGCATTGCCGCTATTGGCAATCGCATTGATCTTCCCGACCGCGCTGCTTGCCATTGCCGTGATTTGGCTGCTGGATACCTTGCTGCTGTCGCGGATTCCTGTTTTGAGGAGATGGTTTAAATGACCCGATGCCGTCTGAAGCGTTCAGACGGCATTTTGTTTGAAGGCGGGCGGGGGAAAGGCTATATAATCCCGAATACTTGACCACAGCTTCTGTTTGAAATCATGTTTTATCTGTATCAATCCAACCGTCTTGAAACGCTGGCGGCACTGTTTGCCCGCATTCAAAAAGTCAAACCGCTGAAATGGGCTTTACAGCCCGAACAGATTATTGTGCAGAGTCAGGGGATGCGCCGCTACCTCAACACCTGNCTCGCCCGCGATTTGGGCGTGGCGGCGAATTTGGCGTTCAGCTTGCCCGCCGGCCTGACGTGGAAGTTGATGAAAAAACTGATTCCCGGTATTCCGGAACTCAGCCCGTTTGCGCCTGAAGTGATGCGCTGGCGGCTGTTGGATTTGTTCCGCAGCGAGGCATTTCGGAATACGGCAGAATTTGAAGATGTGAGGAATGTGCTGCAAGACTATCTAGGCAGCGGCGAATCGGCAGATTATCAGCTTGCGGGACAGCTTGCGGACATATTCGACCAATACCTCGTCTATCGTCCCCAGTGGATAGACGCGTGGCAGCAGGGCAGGATACTCGGTTTGGGCGACGATGAAATCTGGCAGTTCAAACTGTGGCGTTACCTCGACGACGGCAGGCAGAGCGCGCCGCACCGTGTCGCGTTGTGGGAAAAGCTGTTGGAATCTTTGAGCAGTGATAAGCTGCCCGAGCGTTATTTCGTGTTCGGCATTTCCACGATGGCACCGATGTATTTGCAACTTTTGCACAAGCTGTCCGAACATTGCGACGTGTTCGTGTTCGCACTCAATCCGAGCGGGATGCATTGGGGCAACGTCATCGAAGCGGCGCAAATCCTCAAAGGCGGCGGCGATCCCGATTTAACTCAGGCAGGGCATCCGCTGCTCGCCTCATTGGGCAAGCAGGGGCGGGACTTTTTCGACTTTTTGAACGAAATGGAAATAGAAGGAGAAACGCCGGTATTTGAAGAAGGCGGGCGCGATACGCTTTTGCACGCCCTGCAAACCGATATTCAAAACCTGAAAATGCCGTCTGAAATGGCGGGAAGCGTCAACACGGGCGACGGCTCGATACGCATCGTCTCCGCACACAGCCCTTTGCGCGAATTGCAGATACTCAAAGACAAGCTGTTGAAAATTCTGCATGAACATCCCGATTGGCAGCCGCATGATATCGCCGTATTAACCCCGAATATCGAATCCTATACGCCTTTTATCGAGGCCGTGTTCGGACAGGCGCAGCCCGGCGCGCAGGCATTGCCGTATTCCGTGTCAGACGTGAAAATCAGCCGCCGCCAACCGCTGTTTCATGCTTTGTCATGCCTGTTCGACTTGTTGGAAAGCCGATTTGAAGTCGATAAAGTGCTTGTGCTTTTAGAAACCGCGCCCGTGTTGCGCCGTTTCGGACTGACTGAGGACGATTTACCGCTTTTGCACGATATGGTTGCCGATTTGAACGTTCACTGGGGTTTGGACGGAGAAATGCGCGGCGGCACGGATCAGCTGTTCACCTGGAAGCAGGCGGTAGAACGCATGATATTGGGCTGGATGCTGCCCGAAGGCGGCAATCCGATGTGGCAGGATGTCAGCGCGTGGTATGCCGACGTGAATCAAACCGCCATGTTCGGACGTTTTGCCGCCTTCCTCGAAACCCTGTCGGATATTGTACGGATATGGCGGCAACCTGCGACGGTCGGCGAATGGGTGGCGCGTTGCCGGGATTTGCTTGAAATATTGTTCCAAGCCGAAGCCGATGACCAAAAGGCAGTCCAAAATCTCGAAAACGAATGGGTCAAATGGCAGGAAGAGAGTGCTCTGGCTGGGTTCGTCGGACAGTTGCCACAACAAACCGTCATCCGCCATATCCGACGTTTCCTCGACAGCGAAAGCGAGGCAGGCTTTTTACGCGGCGGCATCACCTTTTGCAGTATGGTGCCGATGCGCAGCCTGCCGTTCAAAGTCATCTGCCTGTTGGGTTTGAACGACGGAGATTTTCCCCGCAATACCAAAGCCGCCGTATTCGACCTGATTGCCAAACATCCCGCCAAAGGCGACCGAGCCCGTCGCGATGACGACCGCTACCTGTTCCTTGAAGCTCTCATCAGCGCGCGTGAAATCCTGTATTTGTCCTACATCGGGCGCGATATCCGCAAAGACGAAGAGCTTGCCCCGTCTTCGCTGTTGGGCGAACTCATCGATACCGTTGCCGCTATGGCGGGCATCGGCAGCCGCCAACTTGCACAAAATTGGATAGAACAGCATCCGCTGCAAGCCTTCTCGCGCCGATATTTCCAAGAAGGCGGACGTTCAGACGGCATATTCGGCACGCGTACCGACTACGCCGCCGCGCTCGGACAAACGCCCGAACCGCCACAACCCTTTTTCGACCAACCCGTAGAAAACGCCGAACCCGTTGCCGAAATCGGACAGGACGAATTTATCCGCTTCTGGCGCAACCCCGTCAAAGTATGGCTTCAGCAGCAGCTTGCGTGGAGCGAACCCCATATCGGCGAAGCCTGGGAGCCTGCCGAACCCTTCGAGCCGCAACGCGCGGAGCAAATCGCCGAAACCTACATCGAAGCACGGCGCGAAGGACGGGATTTTGCCCAAACCGCCGCCCGTATCGGGGCAGAAAGCCTGCTGCCGTCGGGAGAGTTGGGCAGACTTTGGCAGCAGGACTTCCAAACCGCTGCCAAACAAATCGACACGGCGGTTTTAAACAGCCCCAAACTGCCACCGCTTTCATACGCCATACCGTCGGACGGGCAAATCCTGAAAGGCAGCTTGGGCAATCTGTACCGCTGCGGTCAGGTGTTTTACGCCTACGGCAAACCCAATGCGCCGCAACGTGTGGCTTTTTTGTTGGAACACCTGATATTTTGCGCCGTTATGCCGTCTGAAGCCGAAACGCGGCAAACCTTTATCGTCCAATCCGGAGAAACCGAAATATTGGCGGAAATCGCGCAAGACAGGGCATTGCAGCTATTGTTGGAATGGATGGCGTTTTTCAATATCGGGCAAAACCGCCCGCTGCCGTTTTTTGCCAAAACCTCGCTTGCCGCCGCCGAAGCGTTTGCCCAAAAACAAGATTGGGAAGCCGCCCTGAAAAAAGCCCAAACCGCCTACCACGGCAACAAAGTCAGCAAAGGGCAGAAAGACTACACCGAAGTCGCCCTCGTGTTCGGCAACGCAAGCCAAAACCCGCTCGAACAGCCCCTGTTTGAAAACCTCGTCCGCCTGCTTGCCGACACGCTTGCCGCAGCGGAAAAAAAGGAAGAGGCCGGAGCAGCATAGAAAAAGCATAACAGGATAGAAAGACAAATGCCGTCTGAAAACAGCAAAAAGGGTTTCAGACGGCATTTTTACCAAGGCTTGATTATTTCCGGCGCAGGCAGGGATGGTTTTCCAAGTTGTCCATCATTATCCCGATGATGCGCGGGGCGGTTTTGCCCAAATCGAAACTTTCGCCGGAAGAGAACCAACGCCAAATCAGCCCGTCCAAGGTCGACTTGATGAAGATGACCGCCGTTTCTTTGTCCAAATCGTCTGCCAAATCCTGATTTTCCACCGCTTCGGTCAAAACGGCGGTAATTTTCTCGCGCCAGATTGCCTGATGCTTGCGGGCAATGGCGATAACGGCGGCGTTTTGCTCCGTGTGTTCGCATTTTAAAAACAGGATGTTGTGGAATTTGTAGTGGATGTCGTTGCTTTGCAGCCGCTCGAAAAAGTGCAGCAGCGTGTGGCGGAATACCGTCCAAGATCCTCCTTCGGCATTTGCGGCATCTTGCGCGATGCAGTTTTCGATGTCGTCGCAGATACGTTGGAACAGCGCGTCGAACAAGTCTTCCTTATTTTTGAAATGCCAATAGAGCGCGCCGCGCGTTACGCCGGCGGCTTGGGCGATTTCGTTGAGCGAGGTGCGCGCAATCCCTTTGCGGTAAAAGGTTTCCAAGGCGGCAAGCATCAGGTGTTCTTTGGTTTTCAAGGCTTCGGTTTTGGTTTTTCTCATAATGGCGTTTTCGTTCCGTCGCGGTTTGACGGTTGGGATTATAAAAAAAAGACTTTGTATCCGTGCAATCGTGTATGTATAATAACGCCCCTGAAATTGAGACAGTTTCCCAGTGCCGAAGTGCCGAACCCACCTGCTTTGCAACCCGTTTGAATACAGGGATGCCGAAGCAGGCGGTTTTGTATTTTGAAACGGGAATTTCTGTTAAATCTAAAATCCTTTAATAAAATCATACAGATAGGATAGATAATGGCTTTTTATGCTTCTAAGGCGATGCGTGCCGCCGCGTTGGCGGCCTCTGTCGCGTTGGCACTGTCATCCTGCGGCAAAGCGGATGAAGCGGCGCAGGGTGGGCAGCCTGCGGGTCGGGAAGCCCCTGCGCCCGTCGTCGGTGTCGTAACCGTCCATCCGCAAACCGTCGCATTGACCGTCGAGCTGCCGGGACGTTTGGAATCGCTGCGTACCGCCGATGTCCGCGCCCAAGTTGGCGGCATCATCCAAAAACGCCTGTTCCAAGAAGGCAGTTATGTCCGTGCCGGACAGCCGCTGTATCAGATCGACAGTTCCACTTATGAAGCAGGTCTGGAAAGCGCGCGCGCCCAATTAGCCAGCGCGCAGGCGACCCTCGCTAAAGCCAATGCCGACTTGGCGCGTTACAAACCGCTGGTTTCCGCCGATGCCATCAGTAAACAAGAGTACGATGCGGCGGTAACGGCGAAACGTTCTGCCGAGGCAGGCGTCAAAGCGGCACAGGCGGCAATCAAATCCGCCGGCATCAGTCTAAACCGTTCGCGCATTACCGCACCGATTTCGGGCTTTATCGGCCAGTCCAAAGTTTCCGAAGGTACGTTGCTGAACGCCGGCGATGCGACCGTACTGGCGACCATCCGCCAAACTAATCCGATGTATGTGAACGTTACCCAGTCTGCATCCGAAGTAATGAAACTGCGCCGGCAGATAGCCGAAGGCAAGCTGCTGGCGGCAGACGGTGCGGTAGCGGTCGGCATCAAATTTGACGACGGTACGGTTTACCCTGAAAAAGGCCGCCTGCTGTTTGCTGATCCGACCGTCAACGAATCGACCGGTCAGATTACCCTGCGCGCCGCCGTACCGAACGATCAGAATATCCTGATGCCCGGCCTGTATGTGCGCGTGCTGATGGATCAAGTGGCGGTGGATAATGCATTCATCGTTCCGCAGCAGGCGGTAACGCGCGGTACGAAAGATACCGTGATAATTGTGAACGCCCAAGGCGGTATGGAACCCCGCGAGGTAACGGTTGCACAACAGCAGGGGGCGAATTGGATTGTTACGTCAGGTCTGAAGGACGGGGACAAGGTGGTTGTGGAAGGAATCAGTATCGCCGGCATGACGGGTGCGAAAAAAGTAACGCCTAAAGAATGGATGCCGTCTGAAAACCAAGCCTCTGCGCCTCAAGCCGGCGTTCAGACGGCATCTGAAGCCAAACCTGCTTCTGAAGCGAAATAAGGAAGGCATTGATGGCTAAATTTTTTATCGACCGCCCCATTTTTGCGTGGGTTATTTCGATTTTCATTATTGCGGCGGGTATTTTCGGCATTAAAAGCCTGCCTGTTTCGCAATATCCGTCTGTTGCCGCTCCGAATATTACCCTGAGGGCTACTTATCCGGGTGCATCCGCACAAGTGATGGAAGACAGCGTACTTTCCGTTATCGAGCGGAATATGAACGGCGTGGAAGGTTTGGATTATATGTCCACTTCTGCCGATTCGAGCGGCAGCGGCAGCGTGAGCCTGACCTTTACGCCTGAAACCAATGAAGATTTGGCTCAGGTGGAGGTGCAAAACAAGCTTTCCGAAGTATTGAGTATGTTGCCGGCAACCGTTCAACAGTACGGCGTTACCGTATCCAAAGCGCGTTCCAATTTCTTGATGATTGTGATGCTGTCGTCAGACGTACAGTCAACCGAGGAGATGAACGACTACGCGCAGCGCAATATTGTGCCCGAACTGCAACGTATCGACGGGGTGGGCAAGGTTCAGTTGTTCGGCGCGCAACGCGCCATGCGGATTTGGGTCGATCCTAAGAAACTGCAGAACTATAATTTGTCGTTTGCCGATGTCGGCAGTGCGCTGTCGGCTCAGAATATCCAGATTTCCGCAGGTTCCATCGGTTCGCTTCCCGCTGTTCAGGGGCAGACTGTTACGGCTACCGTAACGGCGCAAGGGCAGTTGAGTACGGCCGAAGAATTCGGCAACGTCATCCTCCGCGCCAATACTGATGGTTCTAATGTTTACCTGAAGGATGTGGCGAAAGTCGGATTGGGTATGGAAGACTATTCTTCCTCAACCCGTCTGAACGGGGTAAATACCACCGGTATGGCGGTGATGCTGTCCAATAGCGGTAATGCGATGGCGACGGCAAAGGCGGTTAAAGAACGCATGGCGATGTTGGAAAAATACTTTCCTCAGGGTATGAGCTGGAAAACCCCTTACGATACTTCCAAATTCGTCGAAATTTCGATTGAAAAAGTCATCCATACCTTGTTAGAGGCGATGGTGCTGGTTTTTGTCGTAATGTATCTCTTCCTGCAAAACATCCGTTATACGCTGATTCCGACTATCGTCGTACCGATTTCCCTATTGGGCGGTTTCGCCTTCATCTCTTATATGGGCATGTCGATTAACGTACTGACCATGTTTGCGATGGTTTTGGTCATCGGTATCGTGGTCGATGACGCGATTGTGGTGGTTGAAAACGTTGAGCGCATTATGGCGGGTGAAGGTCTGCCGCCTAAGGCTGCAACCAAAAAAGCAATGGGTCAGATTTCCGGTGCGGTAATCGGTATTACTGCTGTTTTGATGTCTGTATTCGTTCCACTGGCTATGTTCAGCGGGGCGACGGGCAATATCTATAAACAGTTTGCACTGACTATGGCGGCATCGATAGCCTTCTCCGCCTTCCTTGCGCTGACCCTTACCCCTGCTTTGTGTGCCACAATGTTGAAGGTAATCCCGAAAGGGCATCACGAAGAGAAAAAAGGTTTCTTCGGTTGGTTTAACAAAAAATTCGACAACTGGACACACGGCTACGAAGGCTGGGTTGCCAAAGTATTGCGCAAGACTTTGCGCATGATGGTTGTTTACGTTGGTTTGGCGGTTGTCGGCGTATTCCTGTTTATGCGCCTGCCGACTTCTTTCCTGCCGACCGAAGACCAAGGCTTCGTCATGGTCAGCGTGCAACTGCCTGCGGGTGCGACCAAAGAGCGTACCGATGCGACGCTGGCGCAAGTAACGCAGTTGGCAAAAAGCATTCCCGAAATTGAAAACATCATTACCGTTTCCGGCTTCAGCTTCTCGGGTAACGGTCAGAACATGGCGATGGGTTTTGCCATGCTCAAAGACTGGAACGAACGTACCGCCCCCGGCAGCGATGCCGTTGCGATTGCCGGCAAGCTGACAGGCATGATGATGGGGACGCTTAAAGACGGTTTCGGCATCGCCATCGTTCCGCCTCCGATTATGGAGTTGGGCAACGGTTCCGGTTTGAGCATCAACCTGCAAGACCGCAACAATACCGGTCATGCCGCATTGCTGGCCAAACGCAACGAGTTGATTCAGAAAATGCGTACCAGCGGTTTGTTTAATCCCAGCACCGTCCGTGCCGGCGGTTTGGAAGACGCGCCGCAGTTGAAAATCGACATTAACCGTTCGGCGGCTTCGGCACAAGGTATTTCTTTTGCCAGCATCCGTACCGCACTGGCAAATGCGCTGGGTTCGTCTTACGTCAACGACTTCCCGAACCAAGGCCGTTTGCAGCGCGTGATGGTTCAGGCGGATGCTTCGGCACGTATGCAGCCTGCCGACATCTTGAATCTGACTGTGCCGAATAGCTCGGGCATTGCCGTTCCGCTTTCTTCGATTGCCACCGTTTCGTGGCAGATGGGTACGGAACAGAGCGTCCGTTTCAACGGTTATCCCGCTATGGAACTGTCCGGTTCGCCCGCAACAGGTGTTTCCACCGGTCAGGCCATGGAGGCGGTTCAAAAAATGGTTGACGAATTGGGCGGCGGTTACAGCCTGGAGTGGGGCGGACAGTCGCGCGAAGAGGCAAAAGGCGGTTCGCAAACTATTGCCCTTTACGCGCTTGCCGCCGTTGCAGTCTTCTTGGTGCTTGCCGCACTTTATGAAAGCTGGTCTATTCCGCTGGCCGTTCTGCTTGTAATGCCTTTAGGCTTGGCAGGGGCGGCGGCAGGTGTAACCGGGCGTAACCTGACCGAGCTGATGTTGGGCGGTATTCCTGCATTTGCCAACGACATCTACTTTCAAGTCGGTTTCGTTACCGTGATGGGTTTGAGTGCGAAAAACGCGATTTTGATTATCGAATTTGCCAAAGACCTTCAAGCGCAAGGGAAAAGCGCGGTCGAAGCCGCTTTGGAGGCAGCCCGCCTGCGTTTCCGTCCGATTATCATGACCTCGTTTGCCTTTATTTTGGGCGTGGTTCCCCTGTATATTGCCGGCGGTGCGAGTTCTGCCAGCCAGCGCGCCATCGGTACAACCGTATTCTGGGGGATGCTCATCGGCACGCTTTTATCCGTGTTCCTTGTTCCGCTTTTCTATGTGGTGGTGCGCAAATTCTTCAAAGAAACCGCACACGAACACGAAATGGCAGTAAAACACGCCGCCGAAGCGGGCATCACCGGTTCGGACGACAGCCAACATTAAGCAACCATGCCGTCTGAACGCCCACAGGTTTTCAGACGGCATCAGGACTTTTTTATGGATACTACATTGAAAACTACCTTGACTTCTGTTGCAGCAGCCTTTGCATTGTCTGCCTGCACCATGATTCCCCAATACGAGCAGCCCAAAGTCGAAGTTGCGGAAACGTTTAAAAACGATACTGTCGACAGCGGCATCCGTGCGGTCGATTTGGGTTGGCACGACTATTTTGCCGACCCGCGCCTGCAAAAGCTGATCGACATTGCACTCGAGCGCAATACCAGTTTGCGTACCGCCGTATTGAACAGCGAAATCTACCGCAAACAATACATGATTGAACGCAACAACCTTCTGCCCACGCTTGCCGCCAATGCGAACGGCTCGCGCCAAGGCAGCTTGAGCGGCGGCAATGTCAGCAGCAGCTACAATGTCGGACTGGGTGCGGCATCTTACGAACTCGACCTGTTCGGACGCGTTCGCAGCAGCAGCGAGGCGGCACTGCAAGGCTATTTTGCAAGTGTCGCCAACCGCGATGCGGCACATTTGAGCCTGATTGCCACCGTTGCCAAAGCCTATTTTAACGAGCGTTATGCCGAAGAAGCGATGTCTTTGGCGCAGCGTGTTTTGAAAACGCGTGAAGCAACCTACAAGCTGTCCGAATTGCGTTACAAGGCAGGTGTGATTTCTGCCGTCGCCCTACGTCAGCAGGAAGCCCTAATCGAATCCGCCAAAGCCGATTATGCCCATGCCGCGCGCAGCCGCGAGCAGGCGCGCAATGCCTTGGCAACCCTGATTAACCNACCGATACCCGAAGACCTGCCCGCCGGTTTGCCGCTGGACAAGCAGTTTTTTGTTGAAAAACTGCCGGCCGGTTTGAGTTCCGAAGTATTGCTCGACCGTCCCGACATCCGTGCCGCCGAACACGCGCTCAAACAGGCAAACGCCAATATCGGTGCGGCACGCGCCGCCTTTTTCCCATCCATCCGCCTGACTGGAAGCGTCGGTACGGGTTCTGCCGAATTGGGCGGGCTGTTCAAAAGCGGCACCGGCGTTTGGTCGTTTGCGCCGTCTATTACCCTGCCAATTTTTACCTGGGGTACGAACAAAGCCAACCTTGATGCAGCCAAGCTGCGCCAACAGGCACAAATCGTTGCCTATGAAGCCGCCGTCCAATCCGCCTTTCAAGACGTGGCAAACGCATTGGCGGCGCGCGAGCAGCTGGATAAAGCCTATGACGCTTTAAGCAAACAAAGCCGCGCCTCTAAAGAAGCGTTGCGCTTGGTCGGCCTGCGTTACAAACACGGCGTATCCGGCGCGCTCGATTTGCTCGATGCGGAACGCAGCAGCTATGCGGCGGAGGGTGCGGCTTTGTCGGCACAACTGACCCGCGCCGAAAACCTTGCCGATTTGTACAAGGCGCTCGGCGGCGGATTGAAACGGGATACCCAAACCGACAAATAACCGCCCGGGCAACCAAATGCCGTCTGAAACGATAAGGTTTCAGACGGCATTTCTTTCTTTAAAACGGTTTCCGGTGCCGGCCTGCCTTTCAAGACGGCAGGCCGTATCCGTTTAGAAGGTATGTTTGACGGTTGCGGTCAGGCTGCGCGGCGTGCCGTAAACATGGATGTCGGGCATGGTGCGGTAGCGTTTGTTGAACACGTTCTCAAAGTCCAAACCGATGCGGGTGGATTTGCCGATTTTGTAATGCGCGGTCAAATCCAGCGTGGCGTAGGGGCGTTGGGTCAATGCGGCTGCGGCGGCAGGGTTGATATTTGCCGGGTATTCGTCCAGCGTGTGGCTGCGGCTTTGCCAGTTGACGTTTGCGCCCAGGTTCAAACGGTCGGTTAGGTCATACGCGGTAAAGAGTTTGAACAAATGAACCGGATAAGACGGATGCAGTTGAACTCCTTCGCTGTTTTTGATTTTGGAACGTGCATAAGACGCATTCAGCAGCCATTTATCACTTAGGCGGCCGCCGACAGAGAGTTCCACGCCTTTTGTCGTGGTGTTGTTGACTGCACGGTAGTATTCATCGCCATTCGCGAATTCGCCTTCAACCACGCCCAAATGGTCGCGTTTGTTCATAAACACAGACGCGGAAGCATTCAGACGGCCTTCAAACCACGAGGCTTTCAAACCAGTCTCGTAGGTTTTGCCGCGTTGCGGTTCGAGCGGTTTGCCGTCTTTGGTCAGGTTGCGCACTTGTGGGCGGAAGATGGTGGTGTAGGACGCATAGGCAGTCAGGTTGTCGTCTAGATCATAAGTTACACCCAAATAAGGAATGAAAACGTTTTGTTTGTGGCTGCTGTAAGCGAATTTGTTACGGTCAGTGCTGTAACGGTACCGCCAATCTACAAAACGTCCGCCGCCTATCAATGCCAGCTTGTCGGTCAGTTTGAAACGGGTCGAGCCGTAAACCGACAGGTTTTTCATATCGGTAAAACCATCGCGCGAATACGGCATATCGGGTTTGGCAATGTTGCCGTTAAAGAGGCGCAAATCAGGAATTTTCGACTCGCCTTCTTCATAGAAAGACAGGTTTTCTTTGTTGTCCTGATAGCTGATGCCTGCATTAAATTCATGCGAGCGGCCCAATGCCGGATAGTCGCCGTCCAAGGTCAGGGAAAAATTCTGGTCGCGGTATTTGCTGTGGTCGCGGTCTGAAGTGAAAAGCGCGGAGTAGTCGGTATTGATTTTGTATGTACCGGCAATGCCTGAAACGATGTCGCTTTTACCTGCCAGATAGCTGTAATTGCCTGTCAGTTTCCAGCCGTTGTCAAATTCATGGCTGAGGGAAGTGAACACTTCGGCACTGGTGTCTTTGCCGTAAGCCCATTTTGCCGAGGAATTGCTGCGCGGCGAAGCCTCAAACGGTATGAAACCATCTTTCTTATTGCCTGCTGCCGTCAGATAGCTGAAACGCGAGCTACCCTTATTGCGGAAACGGTGTATTTCCGTACCGATATTCCATTGGGTCTGAGGGGCAATGTCGTAGGAGAGAATGCCGTAGAACGTATGATTGTGGCGCGAAGTGTTCGGCAGGTAATCGCCGCCGTGGTCGCTGACCAAAATAGTGCGGCTGCGCAAGGTATTGTCTGCATTCAAAGGCTGATTGGCATCAAGGACGAAGCGGTAGTGCTTCCACGAACCGACTCCGGCTTCGACGCTGACGGCAGGCTTGGCAGTCGGTTTTTTGCGCTCCAAAGCAACCGTGCCGCCCGGCTCGCCCATGCCGCCGTTGGACAAACCGCTTGCGCCGCGCACGACGACGACTTGGTCATACAATTCGCTGTCCAGATTGTTGGTGCCGCGGCGGATGGCTTTGTAGTCGTAAAGGAATTTGGGCGCGCCATCTACGGAAATGCTGTCAATCGCCTGACTGCGCGAAATAAATTGGCTATGGCCGGATACGTTGTTGCCCATTTTGCTGTGGAACACGCCCGGTGTTTGTTTCAATACGTCCTGCAGGCTGTCCAAGCCTTGGTCTTCGATTTGTTTTGCCGTTATGACAGACAGGGATTGCGGTGTTTCACGCTGGGTCAGCTTGATGCCTGTGGCTGCAGATGAGGCGGGGATGGTGTAGTTGGAAGCCGTTTGTTTTCCCAGTTCTTTGACGTGTATTTCCGGAAGGGCGGCAATATCTGCGGCGGGGGCGTGCGCGGCGCATAACAGCATGAGTGCGGATGATACGGCAAGCGCAGTGCGTGAAGGGTGTGGGGTACGCATGATTTTTCCTTTTAGTGGTTTAGCGGCGGGATTTTAGCAAAATGTTGTAATTATACTAGTTAGTGTAAATATTATTTAGGATTAGTTTGACTGTTGTCAAAATATATCTAGTTATCTAGTTATAAGTATTTATATTTTAGTGGATTAACAAAAATCAGGACAAGGCGACGAAGCCGCAGACAGTACAAATAGTACGGAACCGATTCACTTGGTGCTTCAGCACCTTAGAGAATCGTTCTCTTTGAGCTAAGGCGAGACAACGCCGTACTGGTTTTTGTTAATCCACTATAACCCATTATAGGAGGGGCAAAAGGAAATGCTAGCGTGCTGTCGGATTGTTGCACCTTACAAAAAATGCCGTCTGAAACGGACTCTGTTTCAGACGGCATTTTTTTATAAGGCTTTTATCCACGGCTTGGGTAAATGGTATGATAGGTTAAATTAATGGGCATATTTTTGTTTCTTGCTAATCGTGTTATAGTTACAAAATTCAAAATTTTATAGTTAAGTAGAATAATTATGAACCGAGTTTATAAAGTAGTATTTAATCATGCGCTGGGTGCATGGGTAGCTGTATCTGAACTGACTAAATCACACAAAAAACGTGCTTCTGCAACCGCCGTTGCAGTTGCCTTGTTGCTGGTATGCTTTCTCCCTTCGCGGAGGCGAGTAAGTCGGCATCAGGGTTTGGGGTAGACTCTGATAATCCTGCAGGTGGGTATGAAACACCTAGAAAGGATGATATTCCGGGTCCAGGTTCAGATGGCGATGAATTAAGTGGATTGGGTTTCGGTCTTGTTGTTGTTGATAAAGACGGGAAGCGAAAAGAAATTAAAAAAGGTGTGGAAATTAATGATGAGAATACCTCCGATGATGATAAGAAAAGTACTGTTATTACCGTGGAACCGAATACAGATCATGATGGAGAACCACCAAAGAATGAAACCAGCTACCTTTATTTAGTTGAGGGTAAGGGTGTTAAGATTGATCAAACTGGACGTTCAGCTAAATTTAGCGTAAATACTGGTGATGGGTTAAAAATTGATGAGGGTAACAAAGTCGCTGCCGACACTGTTGAACTTACTGTTACTAACGGCAAAGTAACCGCCCCTGACGATGCGAACAAGAAAAAACTTGTTAATGCAGGAGATTTATCGACCGCGTTAAATGAATTGGGTTGGAAAGTTTCTGCAAATGGCAGTGGCAGTACAGCTTCAATCGTAAAAAGTGGCGAAGAAGTAGAATTTAAAGGTGACGGTGTTACCGTAACTACCACAACTGATTCTGCTACTGGTAAACACGTAGTTACTATTAAGGCTGAACAACCACAAGGCGGTACAGCTGCGGGTGGTAGCACCCCTGTTACTGCAGGAGATGGAATTTCAGTTTCTAAGGGTAATAAGGTTTCTGTTAAAGCGAACACTGACGGTGGTATTACCGTAGGTGCTGATGGTATCTCTGTAAATACGAAAGACAAAGGTGGTCTTACTGTCGATGGAGAAGGTGTATCTGTAAATACCGATGGTACAACCATTGCAGTAGATACAGCGACAGGTAAAGTCTCCGCGGTAACGGGTGGTTTTACGACCAATACAACGACAGGTGCTACAGAAGCTAAGACTGGTGATGGAAATAAACTTGCGACGGTAAGTAATGTAGCATCAGCGATTAATGCGGCGAAAACTAAAGTAGTTGCTGGTAATGGTGCTGACGTTTCTCATAATGAAGCGACTAACACCTATACGGTTTCAGCGAAAGTAGCATCTGATAAAGGTTTAGAGAGCGGTGCTGCAGGGTTGTCAGTAAAAGCTGGAGATGGAGTTACAGTTGATAATAAAGGTGTCTCTGTTAAATCTAAAACCAACGGTGGTATTACTGTAGATGCAGATGGTGTATCTGTAGATGCTGATGGTACGACAATAGAAGTTGGCACAGATGGTAAGGTGGCAGCAAAAGTAGCATCTGATAAAGGTTTAGAAAAGACTACTGATGGTTTAGCGATTAAATCTAAAACCAACGGTGGTATCAAAGTGGATGGAGAGGGTATCTCTGTAAATACGAAAGCCAACGGTGGTCTTACTGTAGATGCAAATGGTGTCTCTGTAACAACAGATAACACAACCATTGCGGTAGATGCAGCGACAGGTAAAGTCTCAGCGGTAACGGGTACGATTAAGGCAGGGAATGAAGCAAGTGTTGAAGATGCAGATAAAGACAAGTTAGCGAAAGCAGGTGAAGTAGCGGACGCGATTAATGCAGCGAAAGTGAAAGTTGCCGCAGGTAATGGTGCTAACGTTTCTCACGATAAAGCGACTAACACCTATACGGTTTCAGCGAAAGTTGAGTCGGGTAAGGGTTTAGAGAGCGGTGCTGCAGGGTTGTCGGTAAAAGCTGGAGAAGGTGTTACAGTTGATGATAAAGGTGTCTCTGTTAAATCCAAAGCTAACGGTGGTATTACTGTAGGTACTGAGGGTGTTTCTGTTAATGCGAACACTGATGGTGGTATCAAAGTTGATGCAAATGGTGTCTCTGTTAAAGCGAAAGACAAAGGTGGTTTGACTGTTAATGGAGATGGTATCTCTGTAGATACTGATGGTACGACAATAGAAGTTGGCACAGATGGTAAGGTGACAGCAAAAGTAGCATCTGATAAAGGTTTAGAAAAGACTGCTGATGGTTTAGCGATTAAATCTAAAGCCAATGGTGGTATCAAAGTGGATGGAGAGGGTATCTCTGTAAATACGAAAGCCAACGGTGGTATTACTGTAGGTGCTGATGGCGTATCGGTACAAAATGGAAATGGTATTACTGTAGATGCAAGTGGTGTCTCCGTTAAAGCGAAAGACAAAGGTGGTCTTACTGTCGGTACAGATGGTGTCTCTGTGAATACGGATGGTACAACCATCGCGGTAGATACAGCGACAGGCAATGTGAAAGCGGTAACGGGTGAGATTAGCAATGAAGCTGGCAAAGCGAAAGCGAAAACGGGTGATGAGGCTAAACTCACCACGGTAGCTAATGTTGTTAGTGCGATTAATGAAGCAAAAACAAAAGTTGCCGCGAAAGACAATACAACGGAAGTTGAGCTTGATACAGATGGCAAGACATACAAAGTTGCAGCGAAAGTTGCAGACGGCAAAGGTCTTGATAAAACCACTGATGGTTTAGCGGTAAAACAGGGTTCTGGTATTACTGTAGGTGCTGATGGTGTGTCTGTTAATGCGAAAACTGGCGGTGGTATTACTGTAGATGGAAGTGGTGTCTCTGTAGATACAGATAACACAACGATTAATGTCGCAAATGGCAAAGTCTCCGCGGTAACGGGTACGTTTAGTAAAGATGACAAAACAGGTGATACCATTGCTGCGAATGGAGATGGTAATAAACTTGCGACAGTAAGCAGTGTAGCAACAGCGATTAATGCGGCGAAAGTGAAAGTTGAAGCGGGTAATGGTGCTGACGTTTCTCACAATAAAGCGACTAACACCTATACGGTTTCAGCGAAAGTTGAATCGGGTAAGGGTTTAGAGAGCGGTGCTGCAGGGTTGTCAGTAAAAGCTGGAGATGGGGTTACAGTTAATGCAAATGGTGTCTCTGTTAATGCGAAAACTGACGGTGGTATTACTGTAGATGCGAATGGTGTCTCTGTTAATGCGAAAAACAACGGCGGTATCAAAGTTAATGGAGATGGTATCTCTGTAGATACTGATGGTACGACAATAGAAGTTGGCACAGATGGTAAGGTGGCAGCAAAAGTAGCATCTGATAAAGGTTTAGAAAAGACTGCTGATGGTTTAGCGATTAAATCTAAAACCAACGGTGGTATTACTGTAGATGCTGATGGTGTATCGGTAGTAACTGATGGAAAGACTATCAATGTTGCAGATGGCAAGGTATCAGCGGTAACGGGTACGATTGAAAATGAAGCTGGCAAAGCGAAAGCGAAAACGGGTGATGAGGCTAAACTCACCACTGTAGCTAATGTTGTTAGTGCGATTAATGCGGCGAAGACAGTCGTAACGAACGCAGACAGTACAACGGAAGTTAAGCTTGATACAGATGGTAAGACATACAAAGTTGCAGCGAAAGTTGCAGACGGCAAAGGTCTTGATAAAACCACTGATGGTTTAGCGGTAAAACAGGGTTCTGGTATTACTGTAGGTGCTGATGGTGTGTCTGTTAATGCGAAGACTGACGGTGGTATTACTGTAGGTGCTGATGGTATATCTGTTCATACGAAAGACAAGGGTGGTCTTACTGTCGGTACAGATGGTGTCTCTGTAAATACCGATGGTACAACGATTAAACTGGATGATACGGGCAACGTGTCAGCGGTAACGGGTGAGATTGAAAACAACGCGGGCAAAGCGCAAGCGAAAGATGGTGATGGGAATAAACTCACCACGGTGGCTAATGTAGCTAAAGCGATTAACGATGCGAAAGTGAAAGTTGTCGCAGGTAATGGTGCTGACGTTTCTCATAATGAAGCGACTAACACCTATACGGTTTCAGCGAAAGTTGAATCGGGTAAGGGTTTAGAGAGCGGTGCTGCAGGGTTGTCAGTAAAAGCTGGAGATGGGGTTACAGTTAATGCAAATGGTGTCTCTGTTAATGCGAAAACTGACGGTGGTATTACTGTAGATGCGAATGGTGTCTCTGTTAATGCGAAAAACAACGGCGGTATCAAAGTTGATGGAACAGGTGTCTCTGTAGATACTGATGGTACGACCATTGCGGTAGATACAGCGACAGGTAAAGTCTCAGCGGTAACGGGTACGATTGAAAACGACGCTGGCAATGCGAAAGCGAAAACTGGTGATGATAATAAACTCACCACGGTAGCTAATGTTGTTAGTGCGATTAATGAAGCAAAAACAAAAGTTGCAGCGAAAGACAATACAACGGAAGTTGAGCTTGATACAGATGGCAAGACATACAAAGTTGCAGCGAAAGTTGCAGACGGCAAAGGTTTAGAGAAAACCGACAGCGGCCTGGCTGTCAAAGCTGGTAACGGTATCGAAGTAGGTTCCGATGGCGTGAAAGTGAAGGTCAAAGATAACGGCGGCATCATAGTCGATAAAGATGGCCTCTCGGTAGATTTGCCGTTTACCCGTACGGAAGAGCCTGATGGTACAATGGTTACTTTTAAAGGTAAGCCAGCGGCCGATCGTCCAAATGGTGAAGTTCGTATTGGAGGGGTAGCTGCCGGTATGGTTACGCCGACTAGTACGGATGCAGTCAATGGCTCACAACTTTATGCTGTCAGCAGTCGTGTGGACCGTCTGCAAGATAAAGTAGATAAATTGGGCAAACGTGCTGATGCAGGGGTAGCAGGAGCTTTAGCGACGGCCAATCTGTTGCAACCTCATCATCCGGGTCAGTCTGTGGCTACCGCTGCTGTTGGAAATCATAATGGTCAGACTGCGATTGCAGTGGGTTATGCCACTATGTCTGATAACGGTAAGTATGGTATGAGGTTCTCGTTTGGAGCCAACTCCCAACATGATGTAAGTTTGGGTGCGGGCTTAGGATATTTCTGGTAACCGACCGAACTGACTGTTTAACCGGCATATGTTTCATATGCCGGTTTTTTGTGGTTTAGAAGTCGGTACGGTTAAGGAAGTTTTGTATGCGGTATGAAAAATAAAGAATTTTATATCGATATTCCGTTGAAGTTTTGTATGTGTTGTGGGAAACAACAGCTGGAAAAGCTTTTAAATCTGATTAAACGGGGTAATTTGGGTGTGATTTGCTAAGGGTAACTCTAAGTGTCGGGTTTGTGCTTCAAGTTAAATGCCGTCTGAAACGGACTTCGTTTCAGACGGCTTTTTAAAATGCAAGCGTTTAGAACTTGGCTTGCAGCCTTAACCAAGCGGTGCGGCCGGGTTCGTTGACGCGGGTGGTTTTGATACCGGCGGCAGGATCGACAAATCCTCCGCTTCTGCTGACGAATTCGGCATAGGTTTTGTTAAAGACGTTGTCCACGCCGCCTTGCAGGGTGGCGTATTTGTTGAATTTCCAACCTGCATTGACGGAAAGTACGCCAAAGCCCGCGGATGCGCCGATGTCCTGACCGATGATGTTGCCCTGTCCTTTGGCGTAGCGGTTTTGTTTGGCAACCAGTTTCCACAATGCGCCCGCGCTGAATTTGCCGTTGTCGAAGGCAAGGGTGTTGTTCCATTCGAGCGGAGGTGTTTGTGCCAACGGTTTGCCGTCGGTACGGTTTTTACCGTAGGTATAGGCTAGGTTGCTGCTGATGCTCCAGTTCGGGGCAAACTGCCATTTCACTTCAAGTTCGCCGCCTAGACGGATGGCATCGATATTGCGCGCGCTTAAGTCTGCACCATGATGATGGCCGGAGTGTCCGCCTGTCGCCGGAGCTGTCGGAGCATGGCTGCCGGGGTGTCCGCCTGTTGCCGGTGCCGCCGGAGTATGGCTGCCGGCGTGTCCTGCGTGATGGTGTGCCATATGGCTATGTGCCGTCGTGCTGCCAGCGGCATGATGCATCATCATCGGTTTTGTCTCAACAATGATGAAGTCGTCAACTTTACCTGCAAACACAGAGGCGGAGACGTGCCAATTTCCACTGTTCCAAATCAGCCCTGCATCAAGTTGACGGTTGGTTTCTTTGCGGAGGTTTTCGGATTTTTTGCGTTCCCAGTAGTCGGGCGCACGTTGGGCGATGCCTAAACCTGCGTAGTATTTGGTATTGCCTGTTGTTTGCTCGAAACGGAAAAAGCCGGAAGTCAAAGGATATTTGGTTTTTTTGAGGGGATCGGAGTCGGCCTTGTCTTCGTATGTGCCTGTTACTTGGTCGTGCCGCAAACCGGCAATCAGTTTTTGCTTGTCGGTACGTTGCCAAGCCGCTTCGGCAAAGCCGCCCAGTTGGTCAAAACTTTGGGTAGGCTTGAAAGGACTCGAAGCGTAGTTTTCATTGCCGTTGCGTTCGGTATGGCGGTCGCGCATATAGTCGATGCCGGTTTGAAGGTTGACGTTGTCCCAATCGAAAGTGGCTTTCAGATTGCCGGTATCGGTGCGGCGTTTGGGGTTAATGGCTGCCTTGCCCATCATACCGACGGGGCGCAGGCTGTAGGTGTCCATCACGTGGTCGATTTCGCTGGATCCGTAGCGTGCCTCGATTTCGCTCAACCAAGGTGTGATATTGCGTTGGCTGATGCGGACATTCCACGCGTCGCGGTCGAATTTGCTGCCGTCCATCATACGGTCGGCGTAGGCGGCTTTACCGCGGCTGCGTTCGTATGTACCGGCGATGGTGGTGTTTTCGGTCGGGGTAACGCCCAACTGAACCATTTGGCCGTCGCGTTTGAAGTTGGAATGTACGCGGTTGCCTGCTCCGTCTTTATAGTCGTCGGATTCGTTATGTGAGACATTGAGGCGGGCATAACCGTATTTGCCGCCTGCACCGGCTTCAAAGGAGGCATCGCGTCTGCCGCTGCTGCCTAATGTGGTGCTGCCGTTGAAGGAGTAGGGTTGTTCGTGGAAGGTCGGATCTTTACGGACGAAATGAACCGAACCGCTGATCAAACCCATCCCTTGGGTAACGGTTTGCGGACCTTTGGTTACGACAACTTCGTCAAAGGTGCTGGGGTGGATGTAGGAAGTGGGCGGGTCCATGCGGTTTGAACAGCCGCCGTAAACGAATTGGTCGTCTGCGTTGATGGCAAGGCGCGAGCCGCCCAAACCTCGGAACAATGGATCGCCCGAGCTGCCGCCTTTGCGGATGATGCTCATGTTGGGGACAGATTGTAAAAGGTCTGCGCCATCCCCTGCCGGTAGGGGCTGGAGGGTGGCTTTAGGATTGAATTTGACTGTATTGGCTTTTTGCTGCTGTGTCCCGGTAACGGTAACGGGGGAGAGCTCGGCGGTTTCTTCCGCAACAGGGGCTGCCCATGCTTGGCTGAGCGCGGCTGCGAGGGGAAGGAGTAGGAAGTGGGTAGTTTTCATATCAGTTTCTCTATATAGAAGGTTTTACGTTAATACTACTTAGGTAGTATATAGGACTAGTTTGTATGTTAAAAGGGGAATTATATTTTTTTTAACATATATCAATAAGAAAGATATGGGCTGCACAAAAGAAATGCCGTCTGAAACATGACCTGTTTCAGACGGCATTTTTACGGATGTTTTATTTGTTAAAGAAAATCAGTGTCCACGGCAAAACATATGCCTGCAGGAGGGTCAGAAGGCCGACAAAGCTACAGAAAATCAGGCTGTGTTTCACGGTGAAGCGGAACAGGTTGGATTCCTTGCCCTCCAAGCCTACTGCCGCACAGGCGATGGCGATGGATTGAGGGGAAATCATTTTGCCTGTTACGCCGCCGGTTGTATTGGCGGCAACGGTCAGCTCGGGGGTAACGCCGATTTGGTGCGCCGTACTTGCCTGCAAAGAGCTGAATAAGGCATTTGCAGAAGTATCCGAACCTGTCAGGAATACGCCCAGCCAGCCGAGGAACGGTGAGAAGAACGGGAATACGGTTCCTGTTGCTGCGAGGATTAGCGCCAGTATGGATGACAATCCCGAATAGTTTGCTACAAAGGCAAAACCGAGTACCAAACCGATAGACAGGATGGACAGGCGCAGTTCTTTAAGCGTTTCAAAGAAAGTGCCGACGGCTTCGGAAGGTTTCATTTTCAGTAAAGCGGCGGAAACGATGGAAGCAAACAGGATTGCCGTACCGACTGCGCCGAGGAAGTCAATTTTGAATACGGCGGCGTATGGTGTCGGTTCGCTGACGATGGGCGCGGCTTTTTGTACCAAGTTGTGCAGCATCGGCCAGTCGAATTTGATGGTGGCAACGCCCAAAGCCTCTTTAACGCCTTTAATCGTCCACACGCTGACGAAAACGGTCAGGATGGCAAAAGGCGACCAAGCTTTAATGACTTGTCCGGCAGTGTATTCGCCCGCTTTGCGTTCGGACGGTTTTTTCATGCCGTTGAATGTAAAGATTTCTTTAGGCTGCCATTTTTTCAGGAAGGCAGATAGGCAAATCAGGCTGACCAATGCGGAGGTAACGTCAGGCAACTCGGGGCCGATGAAGTTGGCGGTAATGAATTGGGTTGTGGCAAAGGATACGCCGGCAACCAGAACGGCAGGCCAAGTTTGGCGTATGCCGCGCATACCGTCCATCATGGCAACCAGCCAGAAGGGTACGATAACTGACAGGATGGGAAGCTGGCGGCCTGCTACCTGACCGATATGGTAAGGGTCGAGATTGGACACTTGACCGGCAACCAAGATGGGAATACCCATCGCGCCGAAAGCCACGGGCGCGGTATTGGCAATCAAACACAAACCGGCGGCGTAGAGCGGATTAAAGCCCAAGCCTACCAGCAAAGAGGCGGTAATCGCCACCGGTGCGCCGAAACCTGCCGCACCTTCCAAGAAAGCTCCGAAAGAGAAACCTACCAAGAGCATTTGCAGGCGTTGGTCTTCTGTAATTGAAATAACGGAGGCGCGGATAATATCGAACTGCCCTGTTTTTACGGTAATTTTATATAGGAATACGGCGGTAACGATAATCCATGCAATCGGCCATAAGCCGTAGGCAAAACCAAACAGTGCGGAAGAAACAGCCATGCTTGCCGGCATGCCGAAGCCGAGGATGGCGACACCCAGTGCAATCAGCAGCGTGTAAAGGCCTGCCTGATAGCCTTTGAGTTTCAGGACTGTCAGGGCAGTGAAGAAAAAAATGATGGGCAAGAGGGCTGCGGCTGCTGTCAGATACAGGCTGCCTCCTATTGCCGTGTAGTTTTGAACCCAAGTTTCCATAATTGAGCATCTCCGAAAATATTTTTATGATTAATAATAAAATTGGTCAAACCAATTAAGATAATACGACGCTACTTTACGAAACTTTAATATACCAGTCAATATATTTTTCAATACAAATGATGATTTTTAAAAGAATATTAATTTTATTCCTTAATAATCAAGATAGTATTTTATTTAAAAATGTAATTGAATGTAGTTCTGAAGGGGGTTGCCATGTTGGGCCTGTAATGCGGTTGACGGTGGGAGTGTTGTATTATTAGAATTTATGTTTGTTGGTCAGTCCAATTTTATTTATATTTCGGAGAAAGTTTGGCAGAAAACCGATAGAAGGAGAATGCGATTATGAAATTGATAAGGCCGCAGAAAATCAGCGATCAGGTATTGTCGGTATTGGAAGGCCGTATCGTGGAAGGGGTTTACGCGGAAGGGGGCAAGATTCCTCCGGAGCGTGTTTTGGCGGAAGAGTTTGGCGTTTCGCGCCCGTCGGTCAGGTCGGCATTGAATGTTTTGGTTGCCCGTCAGGTTTTGGAAGCAAGGCAGGGAGACGGTTATTATGTTTCGGTCAAGCCGCAGCAGGATTTTTTGCAAAGTTGGCAGGAGCTTTTGGGCAAACATTCCAATTGGGAACAGGATGTCTTCGATTTCAGCTGCCATATAGAAGGCTGTATGGCGGGTTTGGCGGCAGAACGCCGCACGGATGCGGATTTGAAGCGGATTGGGTTTTGGCTTGAAAAGTTTGAGGAGGCGTGCGAAAGCGGCAATTTGGAACATCAGAGCGAAGCCGATGTAAGCTTTCATCAGACGATTGCCGATGCGGCGCACAACCTGCTGTTCAGCCATTTGTCGGGCAGTTTGTTGAAAATGCTTTACCGGCAGACGCGCAGCAGCATTATCTATTTGAATCAGGAAGAGGATCCGCGTCCGAAACTGATGGCGCAGCACCGTGTATTGTATGAGGCGATATTAAACCGTCGGCCGGGCGAGGCTTCGGAGGCGGCAAAGGCACATTTGAATTATGTGGCGAGCAGTATATTGAAAGACAGGGAATATCAGAGCCGTAACCGCCACGCGGATACTTTGGCGCAAAACGATTTGAAGCGCGTGCAGGATTGGGCGGTGTGAATGCCGTTCAGACGGTCTGGCATATTCGGATGTATCGGTAGTATCACCCGATTCGAACGGGCGGATAAGGAAATGCCGTCTGAACAGTATTTGCGGTTCAGACGGCATTTTGTTTGCGTGTTGGTCGCGTTTGCTTAGAAACCTTGCGCTAGCATCGCATCGGCAACTTTGACGAAGCCGGCGATGTTCGCACCGTTGACATAGTTTACTTTGTCGCCGACTTTGCCGTATTTCAGGCAGGATTCATGGATGCTTTGCATGATGCCGAACAGGCGTTGGTCGACTTCTTCACGAGTCCAAGACAGGCGGATGGCGTTTTGGCTCATTTCCAAGCCCGAAGTTGCCACGCCGCCGGCGTTGGAGGCTTTGCCCGGAGCGTAGAGGATGCCGGCTTTGATAAATTGCTCGACCGCGCCCAAAGTCGACGGCATATTCGCACCTTCGGCAACAACGTAGCAGCCGTTTGCCAACAGGGTTTTGGCGGCTTCTTCGTCCAATTCGTTCTGGGTCGCGCAGGGCAGGGCGATTTCGGCGGCAACACCCCACGGTTTTTGATTTTCAAAGTATTGCAAACCTTGCTCTTTGGCATAAGTGGCAACGCGTTCACGGCGGACTTCTTTCAATTCGATCAAGGCGGCGAGTTGCGCTTCGGTCATACCTCTGTCGGGGAAGAGGACGAAGCCGTTGGAGTCGGAAACGGTCAGTACTTTCGCACCCAGTTGGATGGCTTTTTCGGCAGCGTATTGCGCCACGTTGCCGGAGCCTGAAATCAGTACGCGTTTGCCTTCAAAACTATCGTTGCGGGTTTGCAGCATGGCTTGTGCGAAATAGACGCAGCCGTAGCCGGTCGCCTCGGGGCGGATGAGGCTGCCGCCCCATTCCAAACCTTTTCCGGTCAGGACGGAAGTGAATTCATTGCGGATTTTTTTGTATTGTCCGAATAGGTAGCCGATTTCGCGGCCACCTACGCCGATGTCGCCGGCCGGAACATCGGTGTCTGCGCCGATGTGGCGGTAGAGTTCGGTCATAAAGGCTTGGCAGAAGCGCATTACTTCGGCATCGGATTTGCCTTTGGGGTCGAAGTCGGAGCCGCCTTTGCCACCGCCCATAGGCAGGGTAGTCAGTGCGTTTTTGAAGACTTGTTCAAAAGCGAGGAATTTTAATACGCCCAAATCGACGGTCGGGTGGAAGCGCAAGCCGCCTTTGTAAGGACCGATGGCAGAATTCATTTGAATGCGGTAGCCGCGGTTGACTTGAACTTGACCTTTGTCGTCTTGCCAGGTTACGCGGAACATGACGACGCGTTCGGGTTCGACGATGCGTTCCAGCAGGCTTTGCTGGGTGTATTTCGGATTTTTTGCCAAAAACGGATCGAGGCTCATGAAGACTTCTTCAACAGCCTGATGGAACGGCTCCTGATTGGGGTTGCGTTGTTTGAGGTTGGCAAACAGGGTGTTCAGGTCAGTCATTCGGATACTCCTTTTGGTTGATATTGTACTAATGGGAAAACAAATTTGTAGGTAGCAATATAAACCTATTTTTTTCTGATGCCACGCCCGATTTGGCACAAATTGTTGACATTATTTTTTCCATATTTTCAATGTTTGATGTTTATTGCCGATAATAAACCAATAATCATAAATTAATTTCGCAAATAAAAATATTATTGGAATTTTATTTCAAGTAATTAAACTAGATTTTTTGATTCCAATCAAGGTAATTTTGTTTTCCATCCGGGTTTTACTGTGGAAAATGACTAAAATTGTCAACAATCCTGTCTGACCGTACTCGCGTTTTTATCGTCAGGCGGGGCGGCCTGCGCGTTTGTCCGGACTCGGGCGTTGGCCGGAAATGTTACAATATGCGCCGTTCAACTTGATGAAAGAATATTATGAAGGCCTATCTAGACTTGATGCGCCACGTCCTCGACAACGGTACGGACAAATCAGACCGCACCGGTACGGGCACGCGCTCCGTATTCGGTTATCAGATGCGTTTTGACTTGGGCAAAGGTTTTCCGCTGCTGACGACCAAAAAGCTGCATTTGCGCTCGATAATCCACGAGCTGCTTTGGTTTCTCAAAGGCGATACCAATATCAAATACCTGAAGGACAACAATGTTTCCATTTGGGACGAGTGGGCGGACGAAAACGGCGACTTGGGCCCGGTTTACGGCTATCAATGGCGCAGCTGGCCTGCACCCGACGGCAGGCATATCGACCAAATTGCCAACGTGGTGGAACAAATCAAGAAGAATCCGGACTCGCGCCGCCTGATTGTGTCGGCGTGGAATCCGGCCTTGGTCGATGAAATGGCACTGCCGCCCTGCCACGCGCTGTTTCAGTTTTACGTTGCCGACGGCAAACTGTCCTGCCAGCTTTACCAGCGCAGCGCGGATATTTTCCTCGGTGTGCCGTTTAATATTGCCAGCTACGCGCTGTTGACGATGATGATGGCGCAAGTGTGCGGATTGGAGGCGGGCGAGTTTGTCCATACGTTTGGCGACGCGCATTTGTACCGCAACCATTTCGAGCAGGCCGCATTGCAGTTGGAACGCGAACCGCGTGCCTTGCCTGTGATGAAAATCAATCCTGAAGTCAAAGATTTGTTTGCTTTCAAATTTGAAGATTTTGAGTTGGAAGGTTACGACCCTCATCCGCATATCAAGGCGGCAGTGTCGGTTTAGGAGGCGGTATGGGCAGGCATTTCGGGCGCAGGCGTTTTTTGACGGTTGCCGCCGTTGCGGCGGCGGGCGCGGCGGTTTCTTTTTTGCAGAATCCTTTTGCCGCCGATGATGAAAAACGCAACGGGGATGAAAAACGCGATGAAAATGTGTTTTTCTGGAAAGGTGTCGCGCTGGGTTCCGGCGCGGAGCTGCGCCTGTTCGGTGTGGACGACAGGCGTGCGGCGGATTTGGTCAATAAGGTTTTGGCGGAAGTGGCGCGTTTGGAAAAAATGTTCAGCCTTTACCGTGAAGATAGCCTGATCAGCCGCCTGAACCATGACGGTTATCTGACTTCGCCGCCGGCGGATTTCTTGGAACTGTTGAGCATTTGTCGGGATATGCATACTTTGACCGGAGGGGCATTCGATCCGACGGTTCAGGTTTTGTGGAAACTGTATGCCGATTATTTTGCCGCCCATCCCGATGCGGAAACGCCGCCGCCGGAGAATAGCGTGAAGGAAGCCCTGAAGCGGGTCGGCTTTGACAAATTGGTGTTTGATGACCGTGAAATCCGTTTTGCCGAAAAGGGTATGGGTTTGTCCTTGAACGGCATCGCGCAAGGCTATATTACGGATAAGGTCGTCGCGTTGCTGAAGGCAAACGGCGTGCCTGCCGCGCTGGCCGATATGGGCGAAATCAGGGGGTTTGATACAAACGGTAAACGGACTTGGAATATCGGCATCCGCAATCCGGACGACGAAGAAGGCGTGTTGGCAAATATCACGATGAAAGACAAGGCGTTTGCCACTTCGGGCGGCTATGGGACGGTGATGGACAAAGCGGGCAGGTTTACCCATTTGTTCGATCCGCGGACCGGCGTGAGTACGCCGCGTTATAAAAGCATGAGCGTAATGGCGGATGATGCGGCGATTGCCGATGCCTTGTCGACGGCGTTTTCCATTATGGATTTGCCTTTGATACGGTCGGTTGCTGAAAGCAGGCGGCTTAAAGTTTGGCTGGTCATGCCGGACAATACTTTGAACGAAATAGGCTGAACCAAAAGTAAAATGCCGTCTGAAACAGTTTCAGACGGCATTTTGATACCACTTGAAGGACTTTTTAGAGAATACCCAAAGAATTGATGAAAACAATAATAATGGCAATCGGGGCGAGGTAGCGCAAGGTATTCAGCCACAGCAGCAGCACTGCCCGTGGTACGGTGCTGCCCGATCCGGCATCTTTTAACACAGACTGCCTGTCCTGAATCCAGGCGGTAAAGATGGAAACACTCAAAGCACCAATCGGCATAATGACGGCGGAAATAACATAGTCCCACAAATCAAAAATGGTTTTGCCGAAAACCTTAAACTCACCCCATACGCCGAAAGACAGTGCGGACGGGATGCCGATAATGAAAATGGCCGTGCCGATAAGCCAAGTGTGCTTTTTGCGTTTGCGCTCGTCTTGGCGGATGGTTGAGGCAATGACCGTTTCCAACATCGAAAATGCGGAAGTCAGCGTGGCGAAAACGACCAGCAGCATGAATACCGCAAACAAAACCGTACCGAACGGCATCTTCATAAACACTGCGGGCAATACGATAAAAATCAATCCCGGCCCCTGGCTCGGTTCAAAACCGAAGGCGAACACCGCCGGGAAAATCACCAAACCTGCCAACAGCGAAACCAAGAGGTTCATCCACATAATCGTATGGCCGGAACGGAACATATCCTGATCTTTTCCCAAATACGAAGCGTAGGTGATCATGCCGGAAACGCCGATGCTCAGGGCAAAAAACGCCTGGCCCAAAGCCGTAATCATCGTATCGGCTTTAAAGTACGACCAATTCGGTTTGAGCAGGAAAGACACGCCCTCCATTGCACCCGGCAGCGTCAGCGAACGGATTGCCAGCGCAATAAAGAGGATAAACAGCCCCGGCATCAGATAACGGTTTGCCTTTTCAATGCCGTCTGAAATCCCGCCTTTGACCACCCAAACCGTAATCAGCATAAACAGTGCCTGATAGGACAGCGAACCTGCCGGATTGGAAATCGTTGTGCCGAACAGGGCTTCAAAGTCCGCGCCGGTATGAACCGCCCCCGTGAAACTGTGGACGACATAATTCAATACCCATCCGCCGACCACGCTGTAAAACGACAGCAAAATAAAGCAGGCGGCAACGCCCATACGCCCGACCCAAAGCCATTGCGTGCCCGGACGCAGAACCCTGAAGGAATCGACGGCGTTTTGTCCGCCCGTGCGCCCGATATAAAATTCGGCAAGCTGAACGGGCAGGGCGACCAAGATAGTAAATATCAAAAACAGTAGGAAAAACACCGCGCCGCCGTTGGTGCCTGCCGTATAAGGAAATTTCCAAATCGCGCCCAAACCGATGGCCGAACCTGCCGCAGCAAGGACGAAACCGATTTTGGACGACCAAGAAGTATGGTTACTCATAAAATTTATTAAGAAATGTGAAAGTAGTATAGTGGATTAAATTTAAATCAGGACAAGGCGACGAAGCCGCAGACAGTACAGATAGTACGGCAAGGCGAGGCAACGCCGTACTGGTTTAAATTTAGTCCACTATACATTGTAACAAAGCACTTGACGCGGCGGCACAAGCCGGGGAAGACGCTGCAAAACTTTGCCAATAGGCTGCGCGATATCGGGGGATATTGGGATTTTCTTATTTTGAAGGATGGATTCGGGGTGTTTTTTTCCAATGAACGAATATAATTTGGTGGTTTGTTGCATCAAAGGCTTTCAGACGGCATATGCCGTCTGAAAGCGGCTTATATTGCATCCAATAATTTGTCGGCGGTATGGTTGATGGTAAAACGGTTGGCGACGCATTGATGAGCTGCCGTTGCCAGTGCGTTTTTTGCTTCGGGGTTTAAGACGAGGCGTTCGATTTCGTCCGCCAAAGATTCAGGCGTCAGCCTGTCCAGTAGAATCCCCGATTGATGATGTTCGATAATTTCCTTTTGCGCGCCCAAAGTATTGGAAATCACCGCCGTTCGGCAGTACATCGCCTCGCATAATGACAAACCGAATGCCTCCGGGACGAGACTGGGCAAAACCACGACATCGCTTTGGCGGTAAAACGAAGCAATGTTTTCGGTAAACCCTTCAAAAGAAACAAATGGTTCTGCTCCCGAAGCAGATACGTCCTGCTTCAGGCGGCACATATAATCCGAATGTCCGTGCCCTGCCAATTTGAGCCTGATTTGAGGATATTTCCGATGCAGTATCACACAGGCTTCAATCAGGTTTTCCAATCCTTTTTCCGGACTGATCCTGCCGGCGTAGGCGACGGTAAAAAAACGGCTGTCGGGTTTTTCTTGAGAGGGAGGGAAACGGCCGGTATCGATACCGTTATGAACAATCCGGTATTTTTCTTTAAAGGGATTGTCGGCGGTTTGCACATCGTAAACCAGACGGGAAACGCAAATAAAGCGGTCGGTGTTTTTCTGTATCAGGCGGTGATAAAAATCGGTTTTGTTGGCGACGACATTATGTTTGACAAATATCAGGCGCACCCCGGTCAGTTTTTTCAAAAGTATGGATAAGGCGGCAATTTTGCCGGTGTGTATTATTAGGTGGGAAATGCGGTTTTTCCGGATAAAGCGGGTAAGCGCGTAGAGCGAAAACAGCCCGTTGAGCGTGTGAAGGCGCGTTGTGAAAACGGAAGAAACTTCGGAAAAGCGTCTGTGCATCAACTCATTATTTTTATTGACGGCGGTAAACATCGTGCAGCCCCGAAGTCCCAATGCTTTTGAAACATCATAGACATATTGTTCGCCCCCGCCCCAAATCTTGGCCGATACGATATTTAATATCCTGAATTCTTTTTCCATTTAAAATTTTCCGCCGGATTTGTACAGATAATATAGTTTGACATATTTAATCATCGTGTAATAGCTGTGGTTGACGGACATAATCCAACCCATTTTCCCATCGAGAAACCCTTTGTTCAGGATATAAATTTTGAAAAAACCCCAAATCGGGCGGAGGATAATGTCCCTAACGAAACTCATGGGCTTTCCCTGCTCTCGGTATTTCTCGGCTGAAATGGAAGTATATTTGTTGAATTTGTTGAAATATTGTTCCCAGTTGTCGTATGTGTAATGGTACATAAAATGCTTCAGACGGCGTTTGGGGTAGGGGGTCTGTACGGTTTCGTGTACTTTGCCTTGCACCGAACTGCCTTTCTTCGGCATCAAACGGCATACGCTGTCAGGACGCATCGCGCCGTGTGTGGCGGGATGGTTAGGGAAAAGGTTGCGGCGCTCGACAAAATAGGCGGCGTAATCGCCGGTTTGGACAATTTTTGAGATTTCATCAGATAGTTCCGGTGTGCAGCGTTCGTCTGCATCAATCAGGAAAACCCATTCTCCGCCTGCTTGTTCGATGGCAAATGTTTTTTGCGCTCCGAAATCCCCGTTCAAATGCCGTCTGAAGACTTTTGCGCCCAAACCCTCGGCAATTTCGGCAGTATTGTCGGTGCTGTGGTCGTCGATAACGATAACTTCTTTATCGAAACGGCAACTTTCAATACATTCCCGAATGTGGTTTGCTTCATTTCTAGCAACAATCAATACGCTGACTTTTTTCATTATCAAGGTTTCTCAAAGCATTTTGGTTTCACAGGGCAGAAAAAAGCCCAAACATACGTCTGGGCTTGGGAATTGGTGGGTCCGGTGGGGTTCGAACCCACGACCAAGGGATTATGAGTCCCCTGCTCTAACCCCTGAGCTACAGACCCGTCAAGAGTAGGCGCGTATTGTATAGCATAGCGGTGGGATTGACAAACTTATTTCATCCGATAAGTAAAACGCAGTTGCTTCCCCCGAAGGCAAACGATGAGCTGGCGGCAATGCGTTTTTCGGTTTCCCAGCGGCTGCCGCTGCCGGTCAGGTTGATGGCGGGCAGGTTGGGGTCGTTCTGCCCGTCCCAAAGCTGGGGCGGAAGTTTTCCTTCGGGATTGCTTTGCCAGTCGGCAATGCCCCACGCGAACGCGGCTTCGATTGCGCCCGCCGCGCCCAGCGTGTGTCCGGTTTGCGGCTTGGTGGACGTGCAGGGCGTATTGTTGCCGAAAACCGCTGCAACGGCACGGCTTTCCATACTGTCGTTGTGGTGCGTCCCGGTGCCGTGCAGGTTAATCCAGCCGATGTCTTCGGACGCAAGGTTTGCGTGCTGCAATGCCGTCTGAAAGGCAAGAATTGCGCCTTGAGCGTCGGGGCGCGGCGTGGAAATATGGTAGGCATCGCTGCTTGCGCCGTAACCCAGAAGCCGCATACTGCCGGAAAAATCCGCATCGCGCGTCATGATGAATACGGCTGCGCCTTCGCCGATATTGATGCCGTCGCGGTTGGCGGAAAAGGGATTGGCAATGTTTGGGGACAAGACTTCCAGTGAGGCGAATCCGTTGACGGTCAGCGGCGAGAGTGTGTCCGCGCCGCCGCAGATGACGGCATCGCACATACCGGCGCGAAGCAGGCGTGCGGCACTGATTAATGCGCGCGCGCCGGAAGTGCAGGCGGTGGAAACGACGTAACGCAGGCCGTTTAGCCCGTAAGCATCGGCAATGAAATCGGCGGGCGCGTTCATAAGGTGTTGGCATTGGTTGAACGTGAGGCCTTGCCAGGCTTTTCCCTGCACTGCCTGTCGGAACATCGGGATGTTTTCGTCCGCGCCGCCGGTGGATGTGCCGATAACGACGGCAATCCGGTTTGCGCCGTACCGCCGTATGGCGGCGCGGATTTGCGGTTCGATTTGTTCGAGCGTGTGCCAAAGCAGCCTGTTGGTGCGGCTGCGGCAGTGTGCGGGCGTGCCGTCTGAAAAGGGGCGCAGGGTTTCTTTTACCATACCGAAGGCAAGGTTTTTGCCGTCAACCCAATCGGATGAAAATGTCAGTGCCGGTTTGGAAGAAGGGGACAGCAGGGCATCGATGTGGGTGTGCAGTCCGCTGCCCAACGCGCTGGTGAGTGCAGGGCTGCCGAGGTAAACAGGTATGTTCATAATGGTTCAATCGGTGTAACCGACCAGCGGGTTTGGTCGGGTAGGGTAATCAGGAACTGTCCGCCAATATGGTTGATGCACCATATGTCCCGATTGCGGTAGCGGAACAATGTTCCTTCTTTGCAGAAGGATGCGCCGCCGTCTGCCTGTTTAAGGCCGGGATAGGGGGGAGCGGTATTTTCGGCGGTTATCAGCGGGAGCAGTGCGGCAAACAGTAGTCGAGACGACATGTTCGGCATGATAAATCCGTCGTTTTTCCAGCCGCCGCTGCTGATAGTCTGGCGTGAAACCGGTGCGCCCAATATGTCGGTTTGTACAAACCGGATGCCGTCTTCAAGCTGTTCGGCCGCCAGTATGCCGGTTTGTACCGGTTCTTGCCCCTTATTGTAGCGTTCCCATTTGAACCATTGTACGTCTTCGACAAGACGTGGTTGGGTTTGGGGGACGGGTAGGGTGTATGAGGAGCAGGCGGCGAGCAGTTTTGCGGTCAATAGGGCAAGCAGGGTCGTGGTCGGGCGCATAAGTTCCTTTCAAAAATGCCGTCTGAAGCGGAAACGGCGGCAGGGCGGTTAACGGTGTGGATGTTGCGTATCCGGGACCGAGTACATCAGCCGTGCCGCCAGCCACAGGTTCAATATGACCCCGATGCCGACGGTCATGCCGAATGCGGCGACGGCCGGTGTGCCGCTGAAGGCAAGTATGGCGAAGGAGATGCCTGTCGTGAGCGCGGCAAGCAGCATACCGCCCAGCCGCGCATCGGTACTGTGTCCGGCATTGAGCGCGTAAACGGCATAATCGATGCCGATGGCGGAAACCAGCAGCAATCCGAACATGGCAAACAGGCTGACGGGAATGCCCAGCCAACCCAATACGGCAACAGTGCCGATGGCGGCAACAATGGGGACGGCGAGGATTTTCCCACCCTGCCGTGCGCCAAACAGCCGCCACAGCAGCAGCCAGGCCAGCAGGTAAGACGACAATTTCAGCCAAGCCGCCTGATTGCGCGTATGGCGGAACAGTTCGTTGAGCCTGCCGCGTTTGTCCGCCCATTTGATTCCCGGAATGGTTTCCGCCGTTTTGCGGACGGTTTCCGGGTCGGTCATACCGTTCAGGCGGATAACGGAGGTATAACGGTGCGGTGCGGCTTCGCCGAGATACAGGGGTTTCCAAGCCTGTGCCAGAGGCAGGGCGATGCCGTCTGAAAGCGTGAGGGCGGGCGTGTCGGCTGCTTGCAGTAGGGCGGATTTCAGCGTGTCTTCGGGAATGCCCAGTTTGTGCAGGGCGCGGTAGTTGCCGGGTTTGTCTGCAATGGTGCGCAAATGTTGTTTCAGGCGGTTTTGTTCGGCTGCCGGCAGGATGAACTGATCCAGCGATTGGATGCCTTTCAGTTTGCCTTGTCGAATCAGGGGGGCGAGGGCGCGGCGCAACTCGGAATTTTTTAACAGCAGCGCGTCTTCGCTTGCGGCTTCGGCAACCAGATATTGACCGCTGAAATCGGTTCCGCCCAATGTGCCGATTTTTTGTATTTGCGACAACAGTCCGGGCGGCATATTCACCCATTGGCGGATATCGTCGTGCCAGTTGCTGCGCCACAGTCCGACGGCGGCGAAAACCATCAGGAAAACTGCTGCGGGATAACGGAAGGACGGGGGGAGCTGTTTCTTGATATGTCTGCCCAGTATGGTACTTAAGGCGGCAAAAGGTACGGGTTTCGCCTGATAACGGGCAAACAGGGGCGGCAGCAGGCAGATGGTCGCGCCGAATGCGCCCAGCAGCGAAAATCCGGAGAAAACGGCGGTTTGCTGTAAAACCGGCAAAGGTGTGAACCAAAGCAGCGCGTATCCCGAAACGGTAATCAGCAGGCTGACGGCAAAGGCGGGCAATACCTGTTTCATCGCCGGTTTCGCCTGCCACGGCGAAAATATCGACGGGGTCAGCCAGTGCAGCGGGAAATCGACCAGCATCCCGATCAGGCTCGTACCGATAACCAGCGTCAGGGCGTGAATATGCCCGAATACCGCCAGCGTCGCCGCCAAACCCGCCAGCATTCCCACCGCAGGCGGCAGCAGCAGCCAGAAAGTGCGCGCGCTGCGGAAAACCCACAAGATGAGGGCGACGGTCAGGACGGTGCCGGCAAAACCCATTATCCGGCTTTCTTTTTCTGCATCGGCTTTGGCGGCTGCTGCAAAAAGTGCGCCGCCCCCGGTCAGGATTTCGGCGTGCCTGCCGGATGCTAATGTCTGTGTTTTTTGGAACAAATGACCCAAGGCATCTTGAGGAAGGGCATTGTCGGGCAGCTTTGCACGTATCCACACCCAGGTTTTCCCATTGTCTTCGTTGAACAGCATACCGTTTTCGGGATGCCATTGCAGACGGGTTTGGGGATTGATTTTGCCGGCAACGAAACGTCCGAAACCCAGCCAGTCTTCGTCTAAGGGCAGGGGGGATACGGCAAACGGGTTGGCGGCATCTTCGGCGCGTTGGCGGAAATAATCGGCGGGTTTTTCGGTCAGCAAACGCCGTTGGGCTTCGGGCAGGACGGCCAAGCTGATTCTGCCGATGTCTTGGCGGATTTGTGCAAGATCGGGGCTGATTTGGCTGTTTACTTCGGAAAATATCCCGCTTTGCCGCCACAAGCCGGCGATTTCCGATGCCGTCTGAAATGCGGTTTCGGGTTGGGGGCTGCCGGCCAGCAGGATGATTTGGCTGTTGATTTGCGCGTCGCCGGCGCGTTCCGCCGCCTGTAAAACGGTATCTTGGCTGCTTTGGGGCAGCAGTTCGGTCAGGTCGGTCTGCAGCCAGGCGCGCGTTGTCATGCTGTAACAGACAAAGACGGCAAGTGCCGACATCAGCAGGGTGTAAATCAGGCGGGTCATAGCGGTTCGGACAGTGTCAGAGTGATTGTTCGGCAAACTTGTCCGGCGGGTTGCCGACGGTGATGCTGTCAAACCGCATATCGGTTTTGTCCCCTTGTTTTTCGTGCAGTTCGATGCGGCGGACGACGCTGTCCCCGCTGATGTCGATATGGTTGAAGATTTGTTTCATCACCAGTGTTTTCGGTGTGAGTTGCAGCGTCCATTTTTGCGCCGACCCTTCGAGTTTCAGATCGAACTGTTTTTCCAGCCCTTGCGTATCGCCGCCGATCAGGTCGAGAAAGAGTTTGATTTGCCTGCTTTGTCCGGAAAATTTTCCGGTATCGGGCATTATCCAGCCTTTGCCGTTCCATTGGCTGATGCCGTCTGAACGGACGCGCAGGGTGGCGGCAAACGGTTTTTGCATCTGCCAGAGCAGTCCGCGTTTGGGCATCAGTACGAATTTTCCGGTTGCAGCCATCGGTTTGGATAGGGATTTCAGATGGCGGTATTGGATAAAGCTGCCTTGGATGTTGTCGGGTTTTTGCAGTATCCGGGTCAGTTCGGCAGTGGAAAATGCTGAGGCGGAAAGGGCGGTTGCGGCAAGGAGTGCGGCAAGCAGGTATTTTTTCATGGTTGTCTGTCGGTGTGGTAATAATGGGGCGGAAAATGCCGTCTGAAAGCGGACGGCGGTTTATGCGGCTTGAAAAGTCGGATGACTCCGTATGGCTTCGAGCCAGCTTTCCGGCGTTTGGAACTGTGTTTCTCCGGTTTTTAGGGATACTGCCGCCTGCGTGGTCGATGCGCGGGTCAGTTTTTCGCCGGTTTGCTCATCGGACAAAGTGTAGTCGATACGCAGGCAAGTGTCGATTTCGACGATTGCCATATCGATGCGGATGGTTTGTCCGAACCGTGCGGGGCGTATGTATTTCAAGTCCATTTTGACGATGGGCCAACTGAAGCCCCGCCTGCCCATTTCATCGTAGCCGTAGCCTATGCTGTCGAGGAAGGCGCAGCGTGCGACTTCGAGGTATTTGACGTAGTTGCCGTGCCAGACGATCCGCATCGGATCGACATCGAAAAACGGGACTTGGATGATGTGGCTGTGGCGGCAGAAAATGTGTTTTTTGTTCATGAGGAATGGTGCTCCGTATGCCAAAAGTCGTAAAAATTGAACCATTGCAGCGGATTCAGACGGCATTCTTCTTCTAAAATGCGGGCGAAATGTTGCGCGGATTCTTTGATTTTTTGCGTGCGTTCTGACCGCGTCCAATCCGATGTGTCGGTCATAGGGCGAAGTTTCAGGCGGTAGCGTCCGTCCTGTTTGATGCAAAACAGCGCGTTGACCTTGGTTTTCAGCAGCGATGCCAGAATCCACGCCCCTTGCGGTATTTCGGTACGGTGTTGCAAAAAATCGACGGTTACGGTTTTTTCTCCCCGGACGGGAATGCGGTCGGCGGCGATTGCCAACCATTCCCCTGCTTCAATGCGCCGGTTAAGCGTCATCATCAGCGATGCGTCCAAGTCGCTTACCTGTATCAGTTGGATTTTGTCCGCGCCCGCCTGTTGTAGGGCTTCGTTGAACATTTGTGCGTGGCGGCTGTGTACGAGGACGTTGAGTTTGAAATTCCGGTGGTGGGAAACCAGTGCGCGGCAGATTTCCGTATTGCCCAGGTGCGAACAGGCAAAAATCTGCCCGCGCCCGTTTTGATACATAGCGGCGGTCAGGTTGTCGGGATCTTCGATAATCAGGTCTTCGTAACGTATTTTGCGCTGCCATACGGCAAACCGGTCGCAAACGGCTTCGCCGAATGCCAAAAACTGCGCGAATATGCGGTTTTCAGACGGCATAGCATCAGGAAAGGTATGCCGCAGGCGGTTTTGGTAGGTATGGAGGTTTTTCCGCGCCCGGGGCGAGGTCAGGTAAAAATATAGGACGACAAACCAAATACACGGTTTCATTAAAAAAGGGGGCAGATAACGGACAATCACCGCCGTCAGCTTGAGGAACAGGCGGTTGCCGCGTTCGTTTTGTTCCGCCCAGTGCCGGGATGCGCCGTTCATCGGAATGCGCCTTTCAAGATGCGCCAACGCCATTTGAGCATACCGAAAAACAGCCGTGTGTGCATTTGGCTGATAAGGATGTTGTCGGCAAGGGCGCGGAAGTGGGAAATGCCGTCTGCGGCGTAACGGACGGGCGTGGGGATCCACACGATTTTGATGCCGCGCCAATATAGCCGGATTAGGATTTCGATGTCGAAGTCCATACGGTTGCCGACGTATTCTCCGCGTATGACCGCCAACGCAGGCGGCAACGGATAAAGGCGGAAGCCGCACATACCGTCTTTAATATCGGACGACCAGGTATGGACCATATTCCAAAAGTCGGTAATTTTGCGCCCGTACAATCGTGATTTGGGCGCGTCGCCGCCGTATTGCGGCTGACCGCAGATGAGGGCTTCGGGATTGAGTTGCGCGGCACGGACGAACTTCGGCACGTCGTCCAAACAGTGTTGGCCGTCGGCGTCGATTTGCAGGACGTGGCTGTATCCCAGCTCCGCCGCCGCCTCGAAACCCGTGCGTACTGCCGCGCCTTTGCCGCCGTTGTGTGTGCGGCGGATGATGCGGATGCCGTCTGAAGCCAGATTTTCTAAAACGGGTATGCAGTCGGGGCGCGAGCAGTCGTCCACGACCAACACGTCCAAACCGCAGGCGCGCAGGCCGCGTGCAACCGTGCCGACGGTTGTCGGGTGGTTGTAATGGGGGATGAGGGCGAGGATGTTCATATTTATATCAAGGTAAGGCGGTAATCTTATTTGCCTGTGCGAAGGCGGTTCATCGTTCTTCCCTTGCGGCCGGATCGGGACTGTCCTGCGGCGTGTCGAATACCAGTTTCCCCGAGGCGCAGGCGGCATCCTGTTTTTGGATTTTAAATGACAGTTTGTTTTTATCGGCATCGTATCCGAGTTCTACGGAAATGTCGTCATACGGGCGGATAAACTGTTGGTATTTCAGGTTTTCGATGCGGATAATGTTTTGCCTGCCGAAGGGGTGCCGTGCGGCGAGCTGGCGTATCCATTCCAATTCGACTGCGCCGGGGACGAGTGGGAAGGTGGAAAAATGTCCGCCGAAATAGGGTAAATCCGGCGGTACGCGTGTTTGATAGCGCAACCGGTTTCCTTCGGACGGCAAGGTGTGCCATTGCGGCGCGGCGGGTTCTGCCAATGCCGTCTGAAAGTCCGCTGCGGTAATTTTCCCTTGTCCGTTGCGCGGCAGACGGTCTGTAAAACGCCAGTAGCGCGGCAGGGCGGCCGTGTCTTGCGTTTGGGCAAGGTGTTGCTTGAGTGCGGCGATAACGGCGGTGCGCCCCTGTTCCAGCCACGCCGTGATGCCTTCCGTATCGAGTGCCGCCCAAACGGCAATGCGCCCGTGTTTCGGATGCAGGGCGCAATGTGCGTCGGCAATCCAGGGGTGTTTCAGCAATTCGTGTTCGATTTGGTTGAGCGAAATGCGTTTGTCTGCCAATTTGATTATCCTGTCCTGCCTGCCCAGCAGGGCAAAACCGTCTTCGTGTGTTTCGATGCAATCGGCAATGTATTGCACGCCGCCTGTCCACGGCGAGGATATTTCCACCGATTTGCCGGTATTGCGGACGGAGACGTTGGGGAACGGTTGCCATAAGGTCTGTTTTTGGCGGGATGCAATGATGCCGGTTTCCGTACTGCCGTAAACTTCATAAGGGCGTACCGCATATTGTTCCAACAGGGCGGCGGTTTCCGGTGGTAGTTCCCCGCCTGCGGAAACGATGCCGCCTATCCTTCCGTTTAACGCCGCCCAATCCCGATTTTCGCCGAAACGGTTGAGCAGGGCGGGGCTGGCAATCCAGACATTTTGATAATTGGACGGCACGTTCAGGCTTGCCGACAGCAGCAGTTCGGGATAGGCGTTTTGCCTGCGGACCATCGCCCACCCCATCAGCAGCGGAAGCGCGAAGCGGAAGGTCAGTCCGTACATATGTTGCGGCGATACGCTGCCGAGGACGGCGGTTTTGCCGCGTCCGAACGGGATTGTCGCAGCCAGCGCGCGGGCTTCCGATTCGATTTGCGCGGCGGTTTTGACGATTGTTTTGGCTTCCCCGCCGGAACCCGAAGTACGCAAATGCACTTCGGATTCGGGCGGGATGTCCAATGCTTGCGGTATGCGGCTTTCAGACGGCATACCGCCGCAAGGGGTTGGTATTTGCCAAACGCGGATGCCGTCTGAAACAATATCGGTGTCGGTCAGCAGGATTTGTGCGGATTCCGCCCAAGTCAGGTTTCCGGGCGCGGTATTCGGCAGCAGCAGGGCTTTGCCGCCGCTATTCCAAACGGCAAGCAATGCGGCTGCGAACAGCGCGGCATCGTCAAACCACAATGCCGCCGAACGGATGTTGTTTTGCTTTAATTTTAACGACAGGGCGTGCACCGTGCGTATAAAATCGGCGCGGGTCCACAGCGGGTCGAGGGCAATCGGCGTATTGTCGGAGAAGTTGATGTCAAACATTCGGGTCATATATTCCAAATGGCAGAACGGAGGGTGTCGTGCCGGATAAAAAAACAGTATTGCAGTGCCGCCTTGCAGATGCGTCGGCGGCTGCCGCTTATCGGGAATCCTGTCTGGACGATGCGGACAGGGCGCGTTTGCTGCGCGCACCGAAATTGGCAGGACGGACGGATTGGCAGGTCAGCCGCTTCCTGAAGCAGCAGGGCGGCAAGATATGTTCGCTTTCGCACAGCAAAGGGCGGGCGGCGGTTTTGGTCTGCGACGGCGGCACGGTTTGCGGTGTCGATATTGAAACGGTCCGTCCGCGCAATTTTCAGGCACTTGCCGAATGGGTTTGTTCCCCTGAAGAACGGGTTTTTTTGGCACGTTCCGGTTGGCAGGCAGAGGCTTTTTACCGCCTGTGGTGCATTAAGGAAGCACTGCTCAAAGCCTGCGGTTTGGGTTTTCCGCAAGATATGGCGAAAGTCGGTTATCTGACCGACGGTTCGGCGGTTTGCGGCTTGCGCGCGGATGGCGGAACCGGTTGGCACGCCGTCAGCGCAATCTGGTGCGGCGACGCGGTTGTCGCCTGCGTGTGGCGCGGAGCTGCCGAATTGGATTGGCAGTATTGCGGAACGGATGCCGTCCGGACGGTTTGCCATATCGAGCGGATAGGCGGCAAGGAAGTCTGAAAGCGGCAGTTTGTTGTTTTATTCCGTTTTAAATCAATATGATGTAATCGGATTGTGCGGTTTTATCCGTCCTTCCAACGTTTGAACACCAGTGAAGTGTTCACGCCGCCGAAGGCGAAATTGTTGCTCATCACATAATCCGTTTCGATTTCACGGCCGCCGCTTAAAATATAGTCTACCTTGCCGCAGCGCGGATCGATGTCGTTCAAGTTCAGGGTCGGCGCAAACCAGCCGCCGTTCATCATTTCAATCGAGAACCACGCCTCCAGCGCGCCGCACGCGCCGAGGGTGTGCCCCAAATAGCTTTTTTGCGAACTGATGGGCACAAATCCGAACACGGCTTCAGTCGCCAGCGTTTCGGCGATGTCGCCTTTTTCGGTTGCTGTGCCGTGCCCGTTTACATAGCCGATTTTATCGGGCGTAATACCTGCATCTTGCAGTGCAAGTTCCATACATTTCTGCATAGTTTCTTTTTGCGGCTGGGTAACGTGGCTGCCGTCGCTGTTGGCACCGTAGCCGACGAGTTCGGCGTAAATTTTCGCACCGCGCCGTTTGGCGTGTTCCAATTCTTCCAATACGAAAATCCCCGCGCCTTCTCCGATGACCAGCCCGTCGCGGTTTACGTCGTATGGGCGCGGGGTTTTTTCCGGTTCGCCGTTGCGGCGGCTGGCGGCATAAAGCGAGTCGAAAACATACACTTCGGACGGGCAAAATTCTTCGCCGCCGCCCGCCAGCATCATATCGGTCAGCCCGTATTTGATGGCTTCGTAGGCATAACCTATGCCTTGGCTGCCAGACGAACACGCGCTCGATGTCGGGATGATGCGCCCTTTCAGCCCGAAAAAGATGCCGATATTGGCGGCGGTGGTGTGCGGCATCATACGCACATAGGTGTTGGCACTGAAGTTGCGCGACGTGCCGGTTAGCAATAATTCGCCCACATCGCCGATGTCTTTGGTGCTGCCGCTGGAAGAGCCGCAGGCAACGCCCATCCGTCCGTCGGTAATACTTTCGTCTCCGAGCAAACCGGCATCCGTCAAAGCCTGCTCCGCCGCATCGACGCACAAATACGACACGCGCCCCATACTTCTGAGCTGCTTGCGCGTCCAATGTTTCGGCGGTGCGTAATCCTCAATCGGCGCACCCAGTTGCGCTTCCAATTCGGGGAAACGTTCGCGCCAATCCATATATTTGACGGCGTTTTTTTCGGCTTTGAATGCTGCCTGTATGCTTTGCCAATCACGGCCGAAGGCGGTAATGCCGCCTATGCCTGTTACTGCGACCCTTCTGGTATTCAACACAAACCTCCGTTCACCGCAATCACCTGGCGCGTGATGTACGCCGCTTTTTCATCCATCAAAAAGCGCACCGCGTGCGCCACTTCTTCCGGCAGCCCCATACGCGCGGCGGGGACGGCCTTTAAGATTTCTTCGACGGGTACATTTTCATCGACAATGTCCGTATCGATCAAACCCGGCGCCACGCAGTTGACGGTAATTTTGCGTTTCGCCAGTTCGACTGCCAAGGCCTTTGCCGCGCCGATAATGCCCGCTTTGGACGCGCTGTAATTGACCTGCCCGCGGTTGCCCGTCAAACCGGACACTGATGCCATACACACAATCCGTCCGGCTTTGCGGCGGCGTATCATCGGCATAACCAGCGGATGCAATACATTGTAAAAACCGTCTAAATTAGTCCGCAGCACCACATCCCAATCGTTGTCTGAAAACGCGGGGAAGGCATTGTCGCGCGTCAGTCCGGCGTTCAACACCACGCCGTAATACGCGCCGTTTGCTTCGATGTCGGCGGTCAGAATCTCGCGGCAGGCTGCGCGGTCGGACACGTCAAACTGCAACACGCGCGCATTTCTGCCCAAAGCGCGGATTTCTTCCGCCACGGCTTCGGCTTCGTCGCGGCGGCTACGGCAGTGGACGGTGATATCAAAGCCGTCTTCCGCCAAACCGAGTGCGACGGCTTTGCCTATGCCCCTGTTGGAGCCGGTAATCAGGACGGTTTCGGTCATCGTTGTTCTCCGTATGTGTGTGCCTGTTCAGACGGCATTAAGTTGTTTTGACAGGGTGTTCGGGGCTGTACACGTTGAGTGAGGCGCGCGCCAAAATGCCGTCTGAAGGGAGTGTTCCGGACGAAGTTTCCGGCGCGTCTGTCCAACGCAGTTCGCAGTCGAACACGCCCATTCCCCCGGCATCCTGAATAGACATATGCGCCGTTGCCAGCAGATGCGTGCCGACTGGGACGGATTGGGCGAAGATTTCAAGTTTGCGCGTGCCGGGCAGGAAACCGAGCCGGACCGGCCGTGCCTTTTTTCGGGCTTGGAGGCCGGCATATGCGCCGACAGCCTACGCCATCAGTTCGATAAATGCCGTATAGGGCAGCATGCCGCCGGCCAGCAGGATGTGGTCGGGTTTTACCTGCGCCCCTGCTTCGACAAAATCATCGCCGTATCGGGTAATGCGGTCTATCAGAACCATACGCCCGCTGTGCGGCAGCAGGGAGGCGGTGTCGGTAATCGGGCATTCTGGCAGTGTGTCCATATATTGCGGCGGCAGGCTGGCAAATACGGACATTATAATGATAAATGTAAATTCAGGCTAATTCTGGCGGTTTGCCGAGAGGCGGCGTTGTCGGAGAAAGGGGGCAGAAATGCGTTTGGCTTTCGGCATTGTCAGGCAGATAGGCTTTGGTTAGAATGTGGCACAGTGTAAATTTTTGAAAGAAACTATGCCGCCGATTATTTGCCGGTTCCACTTCGACATCGCCGCCTGGCGGGTTTCGGGCGGCAAAATGCGCGATATGGCCCAGTGGGCAAAATGGGCGGAATGTCCGGATTTTGCCGACGGTTTGCCCGATGTCAGGCGGGAATTGCCGTTCCTGCCCGCTATGCAGCGCCGCCGTTTGAGTAAGGCGGCGCGTTTGGTATGCGACGCGGCTTGGGACATTGCCTCCGCCCATCCCGGCAGTCCGGTAGTTTATGCCTCGCACGACGGGGAAATGGCGCGCAGTTTCGATTTGTGGTTGGAACTGTTGAAATCGCATACCGTGTCGCCGACTTCGTTCGGTTTGTCGGTGCACAATGCGACGGCTGGGCAATGGTCGATATTGCGTCAGGATATGAGCGAGCAGACGGCATTGGCCGTGTGTGCCGACGGTGTGGAAACGGCATTGGCGGAAGCGGCATCACTGTTGGAAGAGGGATGCGGGTCGGTTTTGGTTTTGGTGGCGGACGATCCGCTGCCGGAAGGATATGCCGTATCGGCAACGCGCGCGCCGTTTGCTTATGCTTTGGCGATGGTTCTGACCAAAGGGACGCGTTACAGCCTGACTTTGTCTGCTTCGGACGATATGCCGTCTGAAGCCGGTATGCTGCCCGAGGCATATTGGAGCGGTTTGGAATGGGTGCGCTTTCTGCTGAACGGCAGTCGGGAATGCCGCCGGGTATATCGCAATCGTGAATGGCTGTGGCAGCGGAATGGATAAATTGGATTATTGCCGCCGTTTTTTGGCGACTTGGTTAGGATTTGTGATTTTCGGTGTCGGCGGCATTATGATGAAATTGGTTTTGCTGCCTTACACTTTAAACGGCACTTCAAGGTCTGTCGCCCGCCAATTGGCGGCGCGTCGGATTATCGGAACATCTTGGCGTTTGTTTGTCGCTTATCTGAAATGGTCGGGCGTGTTGGAGGTATCGTTCAGGGGTGTTGAAAAACTCAACCGCCCGGGACAGTTGATTTTGGCAAACCATCCGTCTTTGCTGGATGTGGTGCTGCTTGTCGGCCATGTGCCCGAAATGAATTGCATCGTGAAAAAAGATTTGCAGCACAATCCGGCAATGAGCAGCCAGATTAAAGGTGCGGGCTATATTCCGAACGAAGAGTCGGAAGCAATGCTGGAAACGGTAAAGGCGGTTTTTGACAGCGGGCAGAGCCTGCTGGTGTTCCCCGAAGGAACGAGAACAGGCTGGGACGGACGGGTAAAAATGCACCGGGGCGCGGTTTCTTTGGGGCTGCGCTATGCCGAAGTGATTACGCCCGTATGTATCAAAATGAATCCGCCCAATTTTAAAAAGGGGCAGCCGTGGTACCGCATCCCCCCGAAAAGGATACGGTATGAAATTACCGTCGGAGACGACATCCTCCCCCAAGACTGGCTCGCCGAGAAACCGTTGCCGATTGCGGCGCGGCGGCTGAATGAATATCTGCAGGACTATTTTACAAGGAAAACCATATGAACGACTTGGAAAACCAAATCAAGCAACTGATTATCGACAGTTTGGCTTTGGAGGATATAACCGCCGCCGACATCGGCAGCGAAGACGCGCTGTTCGGCGACGAAGGGCTGGGCTTGGATTCCGTCGATGCGCTGGAATTGGGCTTGGCGGTGCAAAAACATTTCGGTTTCCGATTGGACGGCGAGCAGGAGAACTTGCGCGAACATTTTGCCAATGTCAAAACACTCGCCGCCTTTGTCAAAAGCCGCCAAGCATAAGGATGAAACATATGACCGAACAAGAAATCTACCGGTTGTTGCGCGATACCCTGACCGAGTTGTTTGAAATCGAACCGGAACGGATTACGCCCGATACCAACCTTTACGAAGATTTGGAAATCGACAGTATCGATGCCATCGACCTGATTGACCGCATCAAGCGCGAAACCGGCCGCAAGCTGCAGGCTGAAGATTTCCGCAATGTCCGCACCGTCAACGACGTGGTACAGGCGGTATTGAAGATTCAGGCGGGGTAGGCGGCATCTCTGATTATTTTTCAGACGGCATATTATTATCGGATGCCGTCTGAAAACATTTGTGCGGATTCAAAATGAAACCCGGTTTTTTTGGACATATTTTTCTGACCGTATTAAGCATTGCCTATCCGGCTTTATGGTATTACGGCAGGGAGGCGGGCTGGTTTGTTTGGCTGGCGGCGGCGATGTGCGGGTTGTGGCTGCTGCGCGCCCTGACTGCCAAACTGCCCCAACAGCGTTATGCGGCTTTGTTTATTACACTGTTTTTTGCCGCAGTATTGGTGTTCGGGCGGCGCGACTCAATGTATTGGTATCCCGTCCTCGTCAATCTGATGATGTTGGCGGTGTTCGGCGGCAGCCTGTTTGCCGGACAGACGGTCATAGAAAGGCTCGCGCGGCTGCAACAGCCCGACCTGCCTGAAAAAGCTGTGCGCTATACCCGCCGGGTAACGCAGGTTTGGTGCGTATTCTTTATAATCAACGGGACGCTTGCCGCTTTGTTGGCTCGGTTGGGGCGATATGATTGGTGGGCGGTTTATACCGGCGTGATTGCCTATGTATTGATGGGGATGCTGTTTGCCGGCGAATGGCTTTACCGCAAACTCGTTTTGAAAGTCTGAAACCTTATGCACACTTGCACTTCCTGCGGCGAAAAACATGAAGATATGCCCGCAATCGGCTTTACCGCCCCCTATCCCTATAATCAACTCAGTGAAGAAGAACGTATTGCTTATCAAGCGGAATGCGATTCTGATTTCTGCATCATCCGCTATCCCGACCAAACCGACCGCTTTATCCGCGCGGTGCTGCCTATTCCGATTATCGGGCATCAGGAAACGTTGGAATACGGCGTGTGGGTATCTGTCAGCGAAAAGAGTTTTAACGACTATCAAAGCCACTTTTACGACAACCCTGAAAACGCCGTTTATTTCGGGATGATCTGCAACCGGCTGCCCCCTTATGAAACCGACACCTTCGGTCTGCATTGCAATGTTGTTACCCAGTCCGACAACCAACGCCCTTTGCTGCAACTGCATCAAAGCGGCGGACATCCGCTGGTACGCGACTTTTATCACGGCATAGAATATGCCGAAGCGCAGGCAAGGATAGGGGCGGTATCCGAATCGGATTGTTCAGGACAAAAAGGATAAATATGAAATACAAAGACCTGCGCGACTTCATCGCTATGCTCGAGCAGCAGGGCAAACTCAAACGCATCGCGCACCCCGTTTCCCCGCATTTGGAAATGACCGAAATCGCCGACCGCGTGCTGCGCGCCGAAGGGCCGGCGTTGTTGTTTGAGAATCCGATTAAGCCCGACGGCACGCGCTACGATTATCCTGTGTTGGCAAACCTGTTCGGCACGCCCGAACGTGTGGCGATGGGCATGGGCGCGGACAGCGTGTCCAAGCTGCGTGAAATCGGGCAGACGCTGGCGTATCTGAAAGAACCCGAACCGCCCAAAGGCATTAAAGACGCGTTTTCCAAACTGCCGCTGTTGAAAGACATTTGGAGCATGGCGCCGAATGTGGTGAAAAACGCGCCGTGTCAGGAAATCGTGTGGGAAGGCGAAGACGTTGATTTGTATCAGCTTCCGATTCAGCATTGCTGGCCGGAAGACGTTGCGCCGCTGGTAACGTGGGGCTTGACCGTAACGCGCGGGCCGCACAAAAAACGCCAAAATCTCGGCATTTACCGCCAACAATTAATCGGCAAAAACAAGCTGATTATGCGCTGGCTGTCGCATCGCGGCGGCGCGCTGGATTATCAGGAATTCCGCAAACTCAATCCCGATACGCCGTATCCCGTCGCCGTCGTACTCGGTTGCGACCCCTCCACCATTTTGGGCGCGGTAACGCCCGTTCCCGATACTTTGAGCGAATACCAGTTTGCCGGACTGCTGCGCGGTTCGCGGACGGAGCTGGTGAAATGTATCGGCAACGATTTGCAAGTGCCTGCACGCGCAGAAATCGTGTTGGAAGGTGTGATTCATCCGAACGAAACCGCGTTGGAAGGTCCATACGGCGACCACACGGGCTATTACAACGAGCAGGATCATTTCCCTGTGTTTACGGTCGAACGCATCACGATGCGCGAAAACCCGATTTACCATTCCACCTACACGGGCAAACCGCCCGATGAACCTGCCGTTTTGGGCGTGGCGTTGAACGAAGTGTTCGTACCGCTTTTGCAAAAGCAGTTCCCCGAAATCACCGATTTTTACCTGCCGCCCGAAGGCTGCTCCTACCGCATGGCGGTGGTCAGCATGAAAAAACAGTACGCCGGACACGCCAAGCGCGTGATGATGGGCTGCTGGTCGTTCCTGCGCCAGTTTATGTACACCAAATTCATCATCGTGGTGGATGACGATGTGGACGTGCGCGACTGGAAAGAAGTCATCTGGGCGGTAACCACGCGCATGGACCCCGTACGCGACACCGTTTTGGTGGACAATACGCCCATCGAATAACTCGACTTCGCCAGCCCCGTCAGCGGACTCGGCGGCAAAATGGGTTTGGCTGCGACCATCAAATGGCCGGGAGAAACCGACCGCGAATGGGGAAGGGTAATCAAAAAAGACCCTGCGGTTACGGCTAAGATTGATGGGATTTGGGGGGAACTCGGCTTATAGTAGATTCAAATAGGATTTCTCGTGTCGTCATTCCCGCGCTGGCGGAAATGACGATAATTGAGTATTTTTTATTTTGAATCAATATATTGAAAGTTAATTTGATACGCAATGCCGCCCTACGGTTGCAGGGCGGCATTGCTATGCCGCCGTTTGGATTTTCAGACGGCATTTGTGTGTTGCCTGTGTGGTTTTGTGTTGGGATGGCAATTTCGAGGCAGCCGATGCCGTCTGAAAGGCGATTGTCTGGCGGGACAGACGCGTTCTGTTTGTCTGTTTGGAAACGGTTGGGAAAGGCGTATGTTGGCGGATTTGTTGGGCGTAGTGGCTGGGCTTTTGCGGCAAGCTGTGATTTTGTCCGTTACGGATTGCGGCGGCTGAAAATCCTGTACCACGCCTGGAAACGAGGCGGCTGGCGGAATGTGCGGCGCGTGTCGCTGCGGCGGCGTTGATATTCGGCCGGTGGCTGGTTTTTTGTCGGTTGGGCCGGTTTTTAGGATGGCATGGGGGGAAGACACATGGACGAACTGTTCAAATGGGCGGTCAGGATTTTGGCGGCGGTGGCGGACTGGATACTCGAGCTGATGTGTTCGGCATTCCCGTTTGCGGAACCAAGCCGTTTTTTCCATCAGACCGCACGTATCGTTGTGCCGGTTTTGAGCTTGGGCCTGTTTCGTGTCGAAGATTATGGAAACACGGAATGTTTGGATTGGCGGACGTTTTCTGCTGATATGGGCGAATCGATAGGCGGTTGGTTTTGGTTCGCGTTCTTGCTTGCCTTTTCAGTATGGGCAGCCTATGCCCTGTTGTGAAATATAACCGACATACTTTGTTTTTGATGCGGCAACGAAAAATCGCTGCGGTTTGACGAAAATACAAATGGCGGCATTGCCAGCCGACACCAAACCAAACAGATGTGGGGCTTGTGTTTCCGATGTGGTACGGCCGGTCGGAAAGGTCATGCCGTCTGAAGCTTAATGTGTTTCAGACGGCATTTTTGTACGCAGGGTGTTTACGGTTCTTTAGGTTTGAGCCACTGCCATTGTTCCAGCAGGGTGTCTTCGAGGATTTTCTGTTTCTCTTTGCGCGAATTGATGCCGCCGGTCAGCCTGCCGTAATCGACGGTAATGGACGGCTTGTCCACCGTACCGGTGATTTTCAGGGGAATCGGTTTGTTTTTCGGATGGACGGCGTTGCGGATAAGGACATCTTCAGACAATTCCTGCGTATCCAGATTGGTATAGCCGTTGCTGATAACATAGAGGCTGTCGGAGAAGAGTTCGGTATCGATGTGGCGGCTGATGCCGTCTGAAATTTCGCTGTTGAGCGTGAATCGGTGGAAGGGTGTGCTGGGTGCGGCACTGTCGGCAGTTTTGCCTGAAATGCCGTTTTTCAGGATATTGTCCATGTCGATACCGTGCCATGCGCCGTTGGAAATATTCAGCGACAGGCTGCCCTGAAGCGAGCGGATAAGCTCTTTTCGGGTTTCGCCGCTCGCGGTCAGGTCGATGACCGCATCGCCGTTGCCGCTGAAGCTGTGGAAGCCGAACAGGTCTTGCAGCAGCGGTTGGATTTGGATGTTGCTTGCATTCTGTTGCAGACGGTAAGTGGCGGGACGGGTGTTGGCGATGCTGATGCCGCCTTCGGTATGGCCGCCGTAAAGCCCTGACTTGAAACGGCTGAGCGCAATATGGCCTTTGTCGGCGTGGAGGTAGGTTTCCATATCGTCCAGTTGCAAGCCGGGAAGTTGGACATTGCCGATTTTCAAGTGCGCCTCGATGTCGCCGGACAGCTTGGCGAGGGTGTCGGGGAATATTTTGCCGTTTTGTTGCCGCACGTCGTCAAGATAGGGGGTCAGGTTCAATTTTTGCAGTGCGACGGCGGCTTCCAGGTGCGGTGCGTCTTCCTGTGTGTATCTGAATTTCGCGGCAACGGTTTGGCGGTCGAACGAACCGTTGAATTCGGCATGCCACTGATGAAGGTTTTTTATGGACATCGAACCGTCGAGCTGGCTGATGAAACGGGGTTGCGGCAGGCGGTTGACGGTATCCTGAAGGGTCGATACATGCAGGCGCGGCGCCTCCAGACCGTTGTTCCGGCTCCAAACCAACGGCGAGCCGAGGGAGAAATTGGTTTGAAGGCGCGGTGTTTTGAAGCTGCCGGAGATTTCGGCGTTGCCGATGTTGGCGATGCCGGAGTGCAGGTTGGCCTTATCGAGTTTGAACGATCCGCCCCATTGGAAATTCCCGTCGTCGGCGGTAGCGGTAAATGTCCCGTTGACGGTTTCAATTTTAATGCGGTTGTTCCTGAGTGCCAGCGTAGGGATTTGGGCGGTCAGGTGGAGGTTGTGGAAGGCGGTGTCGGCACGCAGGCCGAGGTTGGCCGCATCCGCTCCGCCAGCGTTAAAACGGATAGTGGGGTTGCCGGTGGTGGAAACGGCAATGCGGTGTCCGTTTAGGGCGGTCTCGGCTTCGAAATGGAACGGTGAGATTTCGGGCGTGCCGATGCCGTCTGAAAGGAACAGCCCCCTGCTTTTCCACGGGACGGACAGCTTCCCCCAAACCAGTATGCCCGAACTTTCAAACTGCTGCCCCGCCGAATCGGGGGATTGCAGGTTGAGGCTGACTTCCTTCAGGGTAAGCCGGTCTTGCGGCAAGTCGAGGTGGATGGTGCTGTTTTCGATAATGATGCGGTTTACCGAGGCTTTGCGTTTTGGGTTGTCGATCAGGTCTTGGATGTTCCAAACACCTTTCTCGTCGCGCGTCAGGGCAAGTTCCGCACCCGAAACCACCCATTTTTCAACCTGTATCTGATCCGACCACAGATTTTTCCAGCTCAATCCGATTTTGGTTTCTTTGATGGAAACGGCAGTCCGGTCGCCGCCGGGTTCGGTAATGGTCAGGTTTTTCAGGATGACGGTCGGCCGGGGCAGGAGCCTGCGCTGTATATCCGCATCAAACGAGATTTTCCGGTGCGTATGGGCAATGCTTTGTTGGAGGCGGATTCGGATGTTTTCAGGTGTGAAGATGCGATAGACGGACGCGTGCAGCCCGATTGCCGCCAAAAGCAGTATCGTCAGCACGGCTACCGCATATTTCAGACGGTATTTGTGGAAGACCGATAATAAATCCATAGCCTGAAAAGTCTGTAAAACACGCCACAGTATAACACGGCTTGTAGAAATCCTATTTTGTGTGGGCGGATTATCTTGTATAAAGGGGTAATGCCCATAAGCAGGCATACCGCCGGATCAGGTATCGCGGGTGTTGCCGCGTTTGCAGGGGCAGTGTATGTTTCATACGGCGGCGGATTCTGCAAGATACTTTTTTGAAATACCGATGCCGTCTGAAACGGACAAGTTTTGTTCAGACGGTATATAATTTGCTTTTTATTCCGGAGGCACGGATATGGTCGGATGCGTTTGGCAGGCAGGACGGTTTGAAATCGGTTTGGACAAACCGAAAATTATGGGTATCGTGAATCTCACGCCCGATTCTTTTTCCGACGGCGGCGCGTATTCGCAAAACGCCCAAACCGCTTTGGCGCATGCCGAACGGCTTTTGAAAGAGGGTGCGGACATTCTCGACATCGGCGGTGAATCGACGCGGGCAGGTGCGGATTATGTTTCGCCTGAAGAAGAATGGGCGCGGGTTGAGCCTGTATTGGCAGAAGTGGCGGGGTGGGGCGTTCCCGTCAGTTTGGACACGCGCCGCACGGTGGTTATGGAAAAAGCGTTGGCACTCGGCGGCATCGATATTATCAATGATGTGGCGGCGTTGACCGACGAAGGTGCGGTCGAATTGCTGGCGCGCCAGGCGGACACGGGCATTTGCCTGATGCATATGCGGGGCTTGCCCGAAACCATGCAGGACAATCCGAAATATCAGGATGTTGTCGGCGAAGTGGCAAGGTATTTGAAGGCGCGGGCGGCGGAATGTGTCGCGGCAGGCATCGCACCGCAACGCATCACACTCGACCCCGGTTTCGGCTCCGGCTTCGGCAAAACCTTGCAACACAATATCGCGCTGATGCGGCATTTGCCCGAATTGATGGCGGAAACCGGTTTGCCGCTGCTGGTCGGCGTGTCGCGCAAGAGCACGATAGGCGAGCTGACCGGCGAGGCAGACGCGGCGGCGCGCGTACACGGCAGCGTGGCGGCGGCGCTGGCTTCCGTGGCGCGCGGCGCGCAAATCGTGCGGGTGCATGATGTGAAGGCGACGGCGGACGCGTTGAAGGTGTGGGAAGCGTTGGGCATCAATCTGTAAACAGCGGTTCGCATACTTTATGCCGTCTGAAAAGGGCGGGGCGGCTTCAGACGGCATCAACGGTGCAGACAGCAAGGCATAAACTGACTGTATAATCTCGGACAACGGTTCACATTCTCGGAGCAACACATGGCAAAAAAATATTTCGGCACGGACGGCGTGCGCGGCGAAGTCGGGCAGTTTCCGATTACGCCCGATTTTGTATTGAAACTCGGCTATGCGGCGGGGCAGGTTTTGGTCCAGCACGACACCGACCAGAAACCGACTGTTTTAATCGGCAAGGATACGCGGATTTCCGGCTATATGCTGGAGGCAGCTTTGGTGGCGGGTTTTACCGCCGCAGGTGTCAACGTTATCCAAACCGGTCCGCTGCCTACGCCCGGCGTGGCTTATCTGACCCGTGCGCTGCGTTTGTCCGCCGGTGTGATGATTTCCGCGTCGCATAATGCCTATTCCGACAACGGCATCAAATTCTTTGCCGAAGGCGGCGTGAAACTTTCCGATGAAGTCGAGTTGGAAATCGAAACCAAAATCGAAGAAGAAATGAAAACCCAGCCTTCTGCACGCCTCGGGCGCGCACGCCGTATCAGCGGTGCAGACGACCGCTATATCGAATTTTGCAAATCCACCTTCCCCAGCCATTCCGACCTTCGCGGTTTGAAGTTGGTTATCGATACCGCCAACGGTGCGGGGTACGGTGTCGCACCCAAGGTGTTTCACGAACTGGGCGCACAGGTCGTCAGCATCGGCGACGAACCCAACGGCTACAATATCAATGAAAAATGCGGTGCGACTTATACCAAGACACTCCAGGCAGCCGTTTTACAACATGAAGCCGACTACGGCATCGCCTTAGACGGTGATGGCGACCGCCTGATGATGGTCGATAAAAACGGGCAGGTTTACGACGGCGACAGCCTGATTTACGTCATTGCCAAAGCCCGAGCCCGAGAAGGTATCAACATCGGCGGCGTGGTCGGCACGGTCATGACCAATATGGCGATGGAAATCGCCCTGAAAGAGCAGGGCGTCGATTTCTGCCGCGCCAAAGTCGGCGACCGCTATGTGTTGGAACAGCTGAACCAACGCGGCTGGCTCATCGGCGGCGAAGCCAGCGGCCATATTTTGTGCATGGACAAACATAACACCGGCGACGGCATTATTTCCGCGCTGCAAGTTTTGGCGGCGCTGCAAATCCTGAACCAAGACCTCGCCACCGTCTGCGCCGATTGGCAGCCGTATCCGCAAACGATGATTAATGTCCGTATCGGCAAAGGGCAAAACTGGCAGGAAGCCTCAAAAGGCGTGCTGGCGGAAGTGGAAAAAGAACTCGAAGGCAAAGGACGTGTCGTCCTGCGTGCATCGGGAACCGAACCCGTCGTGCGCGTGATGGTTGAGGCACGACAGGCCGATTGGGCGTGCGAAGGGGCGGAACGTATTGCTTCCGCCATCGGCAGCATTTAGGCAAAATCAGGAAAAATCGTTTCAACAGCGGCGGTTTTCTGTTTAAATGCCGTCTGAACATGCGGAGGATGTGCGAATCTGCCTTTTTCCGCTTTCAGACGGCATAATCTTTGATAGAATGCCGTTTCGCGCAGAAAATGTTTCGGTTTGTTCTGACTTTTTATCTCCGACAATGGAATATCCGCTATGTTTGCCCTTTTGGAAGCCTTTTTTGTCGAATACGGCTATGCGGCCGTGTTTTTCGTTTTGGTCATCTGCGGTTTCGGCGTGCCGATTCCCGAGGATTTGACCTTGGTAACAGGCGGCGTGATTTCGGGTATGGGTTATACCAATCCGCATATTATGTTTGCAGTCGGTATGCTCGGCGTATTGGTCGGGGACGGCATCATGTTCGCCGCCGGACGAATTTGGGGGCAGAAAATCCTAAGGTTCAAACCTATTGCGCGTATCATGACGCCGAAACGTTATGAGCAGGTTCAGGAAAAATTCGACAAATACGGTAACAGGGTCTTATTTGTCGCCCGTTTCCTGCCCGGTTTGAGAACGGCCGTATTTGTTACAGCCGGTATCAGCCGCAAGGTTTCATACTTGCGTTTTATCATTATGGATGGACTGGCCGCGCTGATTTCCGTCCCTATTTGGATTTATCTGGGCGAATACGGTGCGCACAACATCGATTGGCTGATGGCGAAAATGCACAGCCTGCAATCGGGTATTTTTGTTATCTTGGGTATAGGTGCGGCCGTTGTCGCTTGGATCTGGTGGAAAAAACGCCAACGTATCCAGTTTTACCGCAGCAAATTGAAAGAAAAGCGGGCGCAACGCAAAGCCGCCAAGGCAGCCAAAAAAGCCGCGCAAAGCAAACAATAAAATCAAGCACCTAAATAGCTTGCCGATATTCAATAGTTTCCGTATTTTTTTAATCCACAAAGCGGTATCTCATGCGTTGGAAATTCTCGCAAGGTCTCTGACCTTGTTGCGGTTTCCGTTCTGAGTCTCACGCTTCGTGAATATAGTGGATTAACAAAAATCAGGACAAGGCGACGAAGCCGCAGACAGTACAGATAGTACGGAACCGATTCACTTGGTGCTTCAGCACCTTAGAGAACCGTTCTCTTTGAGCTAAGGCGAGGCAACGCCGTACTGGTTTTTGTTAATCCACTATAAAAATCCACTTGGAAAATCAAATATCGACAGCCCTTGGGTGCTTTTTCATTTGAAGGCCGTCTGAAAACCGTCCGCGCTGCCAAATTGCCAGCCTGTCCGAAATATAGTTAAATAAGCCGTATTATTATTTTCAGACGACCCGATGATGTCCATGAAACAAAAAATCTTCGTTCTCTACACAGGCGGCACCATAGGCATGACCCAAAGCAGCGAAGGCCTGCGCCCCGATACCGCACTGGTCAGCCAAGCCCTTTCCCCCTTTTCAGACGGCCTCGATTTCGAGTGGCACGTCTGCAATCCCTTGATTGATTCCTCCTCCGTTACGCTGCAACACTGGCGCGATTGGCTGGACATCATTGCCGACAAACTCCCTTCATGCGACGGCATCCTGATACTGCACGGCACGGACAGCATGGCGTACACCGCCAATCTCCTCGCGCTCGCCCTGCAAGGTTTGGGCAAACCGATTGTCCTGACTGGTTCCCAATGGCCTTACGCCGCCGAAAACAGCGATGCCCCGCGCAACCTCTCCACCGCCGTTGCCGCCCTCAGCCTCAAGCTCAAACAAACCGTCATCGCGTTTGACGGCAAACTGTATCCCGCCGTCGGCAGCAGCAAAGTCAGCACCGAAACTGCTGCAGGCTTCGACAATCCGCATTTCGGCACGCTTGCCGAATGGGACGAAACCCGGGGTTGGCACAATCTTCGCCTCCCGTCCCAAGACGCAGCAGCCGTTTCAGACGGCCTCAAAATCCGCTATCCCGATCCTCAGGCAAAAATCGCCGTCCGCACGCTTATCCCCGGCTTTGCTGTCCAAGAACTTGCCGACGGACTCGGACAGCTTTCCGCCCAAGCCCTTATCCTGCAAAGCTACGGACACGGCAACACGCCCGCAGACGAAGGTTTCATCCGCGCCGTGCAAGACTTTACACAGCAAGGCAAATTGTTGCTCAACATCAGCCAAGTCCGACAAGGCAGAACTGCCGCCGTTTACGCGCAAGGCAATGTGTTCCGCAACTCGGGCATCATCAACGGCGGTAAATGCAACCTCGAAACCGCCACCGCGCTTATGACCCTCGCCGTATCGCAAGGCTGGGGTGTGGAAGATGTAGAAAAAGAATTGGTAAGACTAAAGTTAGTGTGAAATCGAAATGAACCTTACCGACACCCATTGCCACCTCGCCGATCCCGCCTTACGCGAAAACCTGCCGCACATCCTGACCGCCGCGCGGAAAGCTGGGGTGAAGCGGTTTATCGTTCCCGCAACCCGGCCGCAGGATTGGCAGGACGTGGCGGATATGGCGGAAATGCCGTCCGAACACGGTCAAATCCGTATTGCGCTGGGCATCCATCCTTGGTTTTCAGACGGCATTGTGGAACAGGATTTTGCCGGTTTGGAAGCCGTATTGGCGCGTTACCCCCGAGCGTGGGTCGGCGAAATAGGTTTGGATTTTTACGACAAAACCCAAACGCCGCCACAGCGCGAACGGCAAATTCAAGTCTTCAGCCGCCAGCTTGCCATCGCGCAAACCCTGCGCCGCCGCGTGATTATCCATAATCTCAAAGCCACCGCCGACATCGCCGCTGCCGTCAAACAGACAGGCTTTGCCCAAGGCGGCATCGTTCACGCCTTCTCAGGCAGCGCGGAAGAAGCGCGCGTGTTGACGAAACTGGGTTTCAAAATCGGCATCGGTTCGTTGTTGCTCAACCCGAACGCCCGCAAAATACGCGAAACCCTCAAAACCCTGAATGACACCGATTTCGTCTTGGAAACCGACAGCCCGTTTATGCTGAAAAAAGAGATTAATACGCCTGCCAATATTCTTCGGATTGCCGAAATTGCTGCGGAAATACGCGGTACCGGCGCGGCGGAAATCGCCGCGATAACGGAACGCAATGCCGACAGTCTGCTCCGTCCCTAGATTATCTTTTTGAATATTCAGAAAATATATTATAATGACCGCGTTTTGATGCCGTCTGAAATTCAGGCGGCGTTTGTTATGGAAGAATTATGAAGCCGTCTATCTTAGAAAAACTACAACAACTCAGCGACCGACTGGAAGAAGTTACCCACCTTCTCGGACAGCCCGAAGCCACGTCCGACATGGACAATTACCGCAAGCTCACGCGTGAACACGCCGAATTGACGCCCGTGGTCGAAGTATTCCAAAACTATCAACTGGCGCAAAGCGACTTGGCGGATGCCGAAGAAATGCTGTCCGACCCCGAAATGAAAGACTTTGCAGCCGAAGAAATCGAAGCGGCAAAAGCCAAAATCAACACGCTCGATACCGAACTGCAAAAACTGCTGCTGCCCAAAGATGCCGACGACGACAAAAACATCTTTATCGAAGTACGCGCCGGTACCGGTGGCGACGAAGCCGCGCTGTTTGCAGGTGATTTGCTGCGTATGTACAGCCGCTACGCCGAGCGTAACCGCTGGCAGGTCGAAATCGTGTCCGCCAACGAAAGCGAATTGGGCGGCTATAAAGAAGTCATCGCCCGTATTGTCGGACTCGGTGCGTACAGCCGTTTGAAATTTGAATCGGGCGGACACCGCGTGCAACGCGTCCCCGCCACCGAAAGCCAAGGCCGCATCCACACCTCCGCCTGCACCGTTGCCGTCATGCCCGAAGCGGACGAACTGGAAGACATCGAGTTGAACCCTGCCGACCTTCGTATCGACACCTTCCGTGCATCCGGTGCGGGCGGTCAGCACATCAACAAAACCGACTCCGCCGTCCGCATTACCCACCTGCCCACCGGCATGGTGGTCGAATGCCAAGACGGACGCAGCCAACACGCCAACAAAGCGCAGGCAATGAAAGTCCTCGCCGCCCGCCTGAACGACGCGCAAAAACGCGAAGCCCAAGCCAAAGAAGCCGCCGAGCGCAAATCCCTCATCGGCAGCGGCGACCGCAGCGAACGCATCCGCACCTACAACTACCCCCAAGGCCGCGTAACCGACCACCGCATCAACCTTACCCTGCACAAGCTGGATTTTGTGATGGACGGCGACTTGGAAGAAATCACCAACGCCCTGATTGCCGAGCATCAGGCCGAGCTTCTGGCGGCAATGGGCGATTGAGTTTTGTATTTGGGTAAAAAATGCCGTCTGAACCAAGTTTCAGACGGCATTTTGCGTCTGCCGTGCCATGCAATCAATTTTAATCCGCCATATTCTACTGATTTGTTTGAATTCAGTGTATTATGCCGTTTCTCAACCATAGGCGACAACTGGACATATTGATGAAGATTGCGATTTACGGTACGAAAAGCTATGACCGCGAACATTTTACCCGCGCCAACCGGCATTTCGGCTTCGAGCTGGAGTTTTTTGATTTCATGCTGGATGCGAAAACGGCGAAAATGGCGGAAGGCGCGGAAGCGGTCTGTATTTTTGTAAACGACGACGGCAGCCGGCCTGTGTTGGAAAAATTGGCGCAAATTGGCGTGAAAACTGTGGCGTTGCGTTGTGCCGGCTTCAATAATGTGGATTTGAAGGCGGCTGAAGAGTTGGGCTTGAAAGTCGTGCGCGTGCCTGCCTATTCGCCCGAATCGGTTGCGGAACATACGGTCGGTCTGATGCTGACTTTGAACCGCCGTATCCACAAAGCCTATCAGCGTACCCGCGATGCGAATTTTTCGCTGGAAGGTCTGACCGGTTTCAATATGTACGGCAAAACGGCGGGCGTTATCGGCACGGGGAAAATCGGTATCGCAACGATGCGGATTTTAAAGGGTTTCGGTATGAACCTGCTGGCTTACGATCCGTTTTGCAATCCTGAAGCGGAAAAAATCGGCGGAAAATATGTGGATTTGGACGAGCTGTATGCCCGATCGGACATCATCACGCTGCATTGTCCCGCTACGCCGGAAAACCACTATATGCTGAACGAAGCGGCATTCGACAAAATGAAAGACGGTGTGATGATTATCAACACCAGCCGTGGCGGTCTGATTGACAGTTCTGCCGCGATTGAGGCGTTGAAACGCCGGAAAATCGGCGCATTGGGCATGGATGTGTACGAGAACGAGCGCGAGCTGTTTTTTGAAGACAAATCCAACGATGTGATTACCGACGACGTGTTCCGACGCCTGTCGTCATGCCATAACGTGCTGTTTACCGGACATCAGGCATTTTTGACGGAAGAGGCGTTGGGTAATATTTCGGAAGTTACGCTGTCCAATATCCGCGAGGTCGGACAGACCGGCGATTGTGGCAATGCGGTTCGTGCCGACGGCTGACGTGTTTTAAAAGTTTAAAGGAAATGCCGTCTGAAACAGGTTTCAGACGGCATTTGACGTTCAGGCAGCCTGCAAACTTATTTGACTTCCAACTTGGCAACACCGCCCATATACGGTTGCAGTGCGGCAGGGATGTTGATGCTGCCGTCGGCGTTTTGATGGTTTTCCAACACGGCGACCAAGGTTCTGCCGACTGCCAAACCGGAGCCGTTCAAAGTATGTACCAAGCGGTTTTTGCCGTTTTCGTCTTTGAAACGCGCCTTCATGCGGCGGGCTTGGAAATCTTCGCAGTTGGAGCAGCTTGAGATTTCGCGGTAGGTATTTTGAGCGGGAACCCAAACTTCCAAATCATACGTTTTGGTCGCGCCGAAGCCCATGTCGCCGGTACACAGGGTAATCACGCGGTAGGGCAGTTCCAAAGCCTTCAGGATGTTTTCGGCATGGCCGACCATTTCTTCCAGCACTTCGTATGATTTTTCGGGATGAACGATTTGTACCATTTCTACTTTGTCGAACTGGTGTTGGCGGATCAGGCCGCGTGTGTCTTTGCCGTACGAACCCGCCTCGCTGCGGAAGCAGGGCGAGTGGGCGGTTAGTTTCAGCGGCAGTTCGCTTTCAGACACAATGCTGTCGGCAACGGTATTGGTCAGCGTTACTTCTGCGGTCGGAATCAGATATTGCGTGGTTTTGGTTTCGTCGCCGCCACGGGTAACATGGAATAAATCTTCTGCAAATTTGGGCAGCTGACCTGTGCCTTGCAAGGTGGTGTCGTCTACGATATAGGGTGTGTAATGCTCGGTGTAGCCGTGTTTCAGCGTGTGCGTATCGAGCATGAATTGCGCCAGCGCGCGGTGCAGACGGGCGATTTGTCCGCGCATAACGGTAAATCGTGCGCCGGAGAGTTTTGCGCCGCCTTCGAAATCCAAACCCAAAGGTTCACCCAAATCGACATGGTCTTTGATTTCAAAGTCAAATTCGCGTGGCGTGCCGACTTTGCGGACTTCGACGTTTTCGGTTTCGTCTTTACCGGCGGGTACGCTTTCGTGCGGTAGGTTGGGTATGCTCAACAACCATGCGTCCAGTTCCTTTTGTACGGCTTCCAAATCGGCGGCTGCCTGTTCCAAATCGGTTTTGATTCGGGCGACTTGATCCATGGCCGCCTGCGCCTCTTCATGTTTGCCCTGACCTTTCAGAGCGCCGATTTGTTTGGAAATGCTGTTGCGCGAGGCTTGTAGTTCTTCGGTTTTCACCTGAACGGACTTGCGTCGTTCTTCCAGTGCGTCAAAACGTGCGGTATCAAAGTCATAACCGCGCCGTGCAAGCCGTTCGGCAACGGCGGCGGTGTTGCTGCGGAGCAATTGGATATCTAACATGGTCTGATTCCCGAATAATTTGAAATACATTATTGTAAACCAAATTCAAGATATTTTCCCAAATCCCCCCGTGTTTCGGCACGCGTACCGCCATGCCGTCCGATTTGTCAAAACCGTCCGATTTGTGGGAAAATCCCAAGATTGAATTTAACGGAGGGCGACACCGTGTTGGATAGGGAAGGCTATCGCCCCAATGTCGGTATCATCTTAATCAACAACCGCAACGAGGTCTTTTGGGGCAAGCGCGTACGCGAACATTCATGGCAGTTTCCTCAAGGCGGCATCAAGCCGGGCGAAAGCCCCGAAACCGCCATGTACCGAGAGTTGTACGAAGAAGTCGGGCTTTTACCGCAACACATCAAAATTATCGGCCGCACACGCGACTGGCTGCGTTATGACGTGCCGAACAACTGGGTACGCCGCGAATGGCGCGGATCCTATCGCGGACAAAAACAGATTTGGTATCTTTTGCGTTTGGTTGGCCGTGACAGCGATGTCAACCTCCGCGCCTGTCACCATCCCGAATTTGACGGTTGGCGTTGGCACCAATATTGGGCTCCCGTTGACGAAGTTATCGAGTTCAAACGCGATGTCTATCTTGGCGCATTGAAAGAACTCTCCCGCTTCCTGCGCGGCATCGAAAGCTACGAAGATTTCGCAGCAGGCGGCAAAGCAGCACAATAATCATGCGACACAACGCTTCCGATTGAACCGGAAGCGTTGTTTTTCTTAATTTCAGACGGCATGGACCGATTATGGACAGACTGACCCCCGAGCAGCGTAAAAAAGTCATGCGTGCCAATAAAAGCAAAGGGACGAAACCGGAACTTGTGTTGGCAAAGACATTGTGGCATAGGGAGTGAGATATAGGAAAAACAATGAAGATATTTTAGGTAAGCCTAATTTTATTCTTTAAGAAAGAGTTGCCCTAGTTATCTCAGATAACTTTTTCAATTTTCAGTTTGTACTCATTATTTGAGTTATGATAGGGCTTCTATTGAATTTATCTAAAGAGCAAACTTAAGGAAAGTAATATGCGTTTTATAACTGTTTTGACATTATTTTTATTCCCTATTCTGGCAATGGCAAAAGTTAATTTTTACGCTCAAACTAATCATTTCTCCTTAAGAGAAGGGGAAGAGTGGAGTTGGGAAAAAACTGCCAAAACTCCTAAGATTAAATGGGATAACAAAAAGCCGAAAAAAGATCATTATGATTCTAATAGGTATTATGTATGGGGTACGATGGGTAGGTATGGCACTATTTCTGCGGTTGGTTCGAAAATAAAGCCAATAATCGTTGAATTTAGGTCTAGTCAGGATTACAGTGAGAGCGATATTGGTGTTGATGTATATACTATTGATCAATTGTTTAATAAAAAAGAATTAACTAAGGTTAAATCCAATTGCTCAGTTAATGCTAATAGCGGCAGAATGTGGCCAGATGAATACCAGCATTTTTATAAATGGCACAAGAAAGGATTTCAGCCTTTATATATTGCTGCTAGAAAATTGGTATCGGGAACATTTAATGGTGGTATTACTATAAATTATACTATTGTTGATGATTTTAATAATTTCAATCATGAGTATGCGTATGGCGTGGAACGTTATTTTAGTTCGAGTAGTAAAGAAATTACCTGTAAGATTTTAAAATAGTGTCAAATTTAATTTTGCTTAAATTGAAGTGTTAAACATGATAAATGTTTACTGTTTTTTCGTTTTTATTATATTGGAGTAAAAATTATTTTGAATAATGCCTGCTTCTCAGTGATAAAACGGAAGCATCAAGCTCAGAAAGGCATGGGTTTGGAAAAATTTATGAAGATGATGGAGGTTATTTCATAAAATTGAATCTGTAAATCCGCTTTATCAAATAACAAGTATTTTGAAATGACTAAAAACACCCAATACAGCGAATCCAGCATTACCGTCCTCAAAGGCTTGGAGCCGGTCAAAGAACGTCCCGGCATGTACACCCGCACCGACAGTCCGACCCACATCTGCCAAGAAGTCATCGACAACGCGGCGGACGAGGCGTTGGGCGGTTTCGCTACTGAAATCGACGTGCGCATCCACGACGACGGTTCGCTTTCCGTGTGCGACAACGGACGCGGCATTCCCGTCGGGCTGCACCCTGTCGAAGGCGTGCCCGTGGTCGAACTTGTATTTACCCGTCTGCACGCGGGCGGCAAGTTCAACAAAAAAGACGGCGGCAGCGCGTATGCCTTTTCAGGCGGCCTGCACGGCGTGGGCGTATCCGTGACCAACGCCCTCTCCACCCGCCTCGAAGTAACCGTCAAACGCGAAGGCAAAATCCACCGCATCGTGTTTGCCGGTGGCGACGTGGTCGAACCGTTGGCGGAAGTGGGCAAATGCGCCGTCAAAGACAGCGGCACCGAAGTGCGCGTTTGGCCGGACGGCAAATATTTTGAAAGCCCGAATTACAGCATTCCCGAACTCGAACGCCTGTTGCGCGCCAAAGCCGTGCTGCTGCCGGGTGTGCGCGTTTCCCTGACCCGTCCGGTCAAAGGCGAAGACGAAGCACACACCCAAACTTGGCACTATCCAGACGGCTTGAAAAGCTATCTGACCGACCTCATTGCCGACGCGCAGGAAGCTGTGCCGCTGTTCTCCTGCGAAAACTATATTTCAGACGATCACAACGGCGATTTCAGCATCGGCGAAGGCGCCGCGTTTGCCTTGACTTGGCTGGAAGAAGGCTCGTGCGCCAACGAAAGCTATGTCAACCTCATCCCCACCCCGCTGGGCGGCACGCACGAAGCAGGTTTGAAACAAGCCGTGTTCAACGCCGTCAACAACTTCATCAATCTGCACAACCTCTTGCCCCGCGGCGTGAAAGTACAAAGTGACGACGTGTTCGGCAAAACCGCCTTCGTCCTTTCTGCCCGCGTCCTCGACCCGCAGTTCCAAGGTCAGACCAAAGACAAGCTGACCAACCGTGACGCGTTGAAACTCGTTGCCACCGTATCGGGCGACCCTTTGGAATTGTGGCTGAACCAAAACGTGGATTACGGCAAAAAAATCGCCGAACTCGCTATCCGTCAGGCACAAGCACGGATGCGTTCGGTTAAAAAGATTGAAAAGAAAAAAGGCAGCGGCGTCGCCGTCCTGCCCGGTAAGCTGACCGACTGCGAAAGCGAAGACATCCGCGAAAACGAACTCTTCCTCGTCGAAGGCGATTCCGCTGGCGGCTCCGCCAAACTCGCCCGCGACAAAGCCACCCAAGCCATCCTGCCCCTGCGCGGCAAAGTGCTCAACAGCTTTGAAGTCCACCCTGACCAACTCTTCGGCAACGCCGAAATCCACGACATTTCCGTCGCCATCGGCGTTGATCCGCATGGAATCAATGACAATCCCGATTTAAGCGGCCTGCGCTACGGCAAAATCGCCATCCTGTCCGATGCCGACGTGGACGGTTCGCATATTCAGGTTTTGCTGTTGACCCTGTTCTACCGCCACTTCCCGAAACTGGTTGCCGACGGACACATCTACGTCGCCCAGCCGCCGCTGTTCCGCGTCGATGTCAACGCACAAGGTAAAAGCAAACCCGCCCGCAAATTCTACGCCCTCGACCAAAACGAACTCGACAGCATTTTGGAGCGGCTGCAAAAAGAAGGCGTTAAAGAAACCGCCTATTCCATCAGCCGTTTCAAGGGCTTGGGCGAAATGAACCCTGACCAGCTCAAAGACACCACCATGCACCCCGACACCCGCCGCCTGTTGCAGGTACAAATCCCCGAAGGCGCGGATGACGAAACACGCGACATCTTCGTCAAACTGATGGGCAAAGGCGAAGCCGCTGCCCGCCGCGCCTGGATGGAACGCGAAGGCGATACGGCTCAATTGGATATTTAACTGGTTGGCAGAAAAGAAGAAAATAAGGATAAAACACTGTATAAACAAGCTATTTGAGTCAATGTGAAAAATGCCGTCTGAAAACCAATCAGGTTTCAGACGGCATTTTATTCGGACAGCTTATTCTGCTGCGGAAGGTTCTGCCGCTTCGGCTGCCGGTGTAGCGGTTTCAGCCTGTTTTTGTAAAGCTTGTTGTACGAAAGGATGATTTTGCGCGATGTTTTGCTCTTCAGGAGTAACCTCGCCTTTAAAGCGGTTGTTCAGGTCGAAGCGTTTACCTCCGCGCGCCAATGCTTTCAGATAGCGTGGACGGCGGCAGTGGTTGGCGAGGACGCGTGCAATAAGTGTAGGATCGTATTGGGGCAGCGCGGTAATCAAGTCTTGGTCGATACCGAGTGCCAACGGTTTAAATCGTTTGAATACATCGTATTTGCCGTAGATATGGTCGGCAATCATTTCTGTCTGTTTCTTTTTGCTCATGGTTTGGACCGCAGATTTCAGTGCTGCGCCCAAAGCGGTTTCTTGTATCATTTCAGTTGCATTCCTCTAAACAAACCCGTGCGTCAAGGCTGCACGGCAATGCTCGATATTCTATTATAAAGTCTGTGTTTTGGCTAAATTTTTATTTGTTTGAAAGGGTAATGTCGGGCGTATTAACCTGAACGTCGGCATTTTGCGCGCGATGGCGCAGGGCGTGGTCGATGAGGACTAATGCGAGCATGGCTTCTGCAATCGGCGCGGCGCGCAGTCCGACGCAGGGGTCGTGTCTGCCGTGGGTGGCGAGTTCGACGGGGTCGCCGTTGATGTCGATACTGCGGCGCGGTGTGGCAATGGAGCTGGTGGGTTTGATGGCGATATTGACGCGGATGTCTTGCCCCGTGCTGATGCCACCGAGGATGCCGCCTGAGTGGTTGGACAGGAAGCCTTGCGGGGTCAGTTCGTCGCCATGTTCGCTGCCGCGTTGGACGACGCTGCCGAAGCCCGCGCCGATTTCTATGCCTTTGACGGCGTTGATGCCCATCATGGCGTAGGCGATTTCGGCATCGAGGCGGTCGAAAACGGGTTCGCCCAAACCGACGGGGACGTTGGCGGCTTCGATATGCAGTTTCGCGCCGACGGAATCCAAGGATTTGCGCACACCGTCCATATAGTTTTCCAGCTCAGCGATTTGGCTATGGTTGGCGGCGAAAAAAGGATTTTGGGAAATGTGCTCGCAGCCTTCAAACCGGATTTCTTTTTCGCCGACTTGGGTAACGTAGGCGGTGATTTCCGTGCCGAATTTTTCTTTCAGCCATTTTTTGGCGACGGCTCCTGCGGCAACGCGGGCGGCGGTTTCACGGGCGGAACTCCTGCCGCCACCGCGATAGTCGCGCGTGCCGTATTTGTGCCAATAGGTATAGTCGGCATGGCCGGGGCGGAAACTTTGGGCGATGTTGCCGTAGTCTTTGCTGCGTTGGTCGGTATTGCGGATTAAGAGGGCGATGGGCGTGCCGGTGGTTTTGCCTTCGAAGACGCCGGAGAGGATTTCGACTTGGTCGGCTTCGCGGCGTTGGGTAACGTGGCGGCTGGTGCCGGGTTTGCGCCGGTCGAGGTCGGCTTGGATGTCTGATTCGGTCAATGCCAGTCCGGGCGGGCAGCCATCGATGATGCAGCCCAAACCTGCGCCGTGGCTTTCGCCGAAGCTGGTAACGGTGAAGAGTTGTCCGAAAGTGTTGCCTGCCATATTTTCTCTCTGTCGGCGGTATGTTGGAGACAGCGGATTTTAGCATAAAAGCCGCAGGAAAACGGGTTATATGCCGGTAAAGGAGTTGCGTGTTTTGCAGTGAATCGGCTTATAATCCGGTCTGATTTTTCAGGATAGCGATATGAATGACTACACGCAGCAGCTTCAAGATAAAAAAGACTACCTTAAAACCCTTTTTGCAGGTTTGGATGTTCCTGAGTGGGAAGTGTATGAATCTCCGGACAAACATTACCGTATGCGCGCCGAATTCCGCATTTGGCACGAAGGCGGTGAAATGTTTTATGCCATGTTTGAAAAAGGGCAGAAAGCCAGCGGCGCAAGCATGATACGCTGCGACCGTTTTGAAGCAGCTTCCGAGGCCGTCAACCGCCTCATGCCCGAGCTGATCGCCGCCGCCGCGCAATCCCCTGAACTCAAAAACCGCTGGTATGCCGTCGAATTCCTCTCCACGCTCAGTGGCGAAATGCTGGTTACCATGATTTACCACAAAAAACTCGGCGACGCATGGCAACAGGCGGCGCAAGCATTACAGCAACAGTTGGGCATCGCCGTTATCGGACGGAGCAGGGGGCAGAAAATCGTTTTAAAACAGGACTATGTAACGGAAACTTTGAAGGTCGGCAACCGGGATTTCCGTTATCGGCAAATTGAAGGCGGTTTTACCCAACCCAATGCTGCCGTGTGTCAGAAAATGCTTGAATGGGCCTGCGGTGCAGCAGAAGGATTAGATGGGGATTTGCTCGAACTATATTGCGGTAACAGCAATTTCACCCTGCCGCTGTCCCGATATTTCCGACAGGTTTTGGCAACCGAGATTTCCAAAACTTCNGTAGGCGCAGCGCAATGGAATATTGAGGCAAACGGGATAGGCAACATCAAAATCGCCCGCCTGTCTGCCGAAGAATTTACCGAAGCCTATACCGGCAAACGTGAGTTTACACGCCTTAAGGAGGGTGGTATTGCTTTGACGGATTATGCATTTTCCACTATTTTCGTTGATCCACCGCGTGCCGGTATCGATGAGGAAACTTTGAAGCTGGTGTCGCAGTTTGACAATATCATCTACATTTCCTGTAATCCTGAAACGCTGCGTGCCAATTTGGACACCTTGGCGGAAACCCATACGGTCGAACGTGCCGCCTTGTTCGACCAATTCCCGTTTACGCACCATATCGAAAGCGGTGTGCTGTTGAAAAAGAAAATCCTTGGAAAAAGCAAAAGGTAAGAACTATGTACCGACACATCGAATACTACCCCGGCGACCCGATTTTGAGTTTGGTCGAAACCTTCAAAAACGACCCGCGACCTGAAAAAGTCAATTTGAGCATAGGCATTTATTTCGACGACGAAGGCAAAATGCCCGTGTTGGAATCCGTGAGCCGCGCCGAAACTGCCCGTGCCGCCGCGCCTGCGCCGTCGCCCTACCTGCCGATGGAAGGCTTAGACACTTACCGCAGCGCGGTGCAGCATTTGTTGTTCGGCAAAGACAACCCCGCGTTCGCGCAAGGACGTATTGTTACCGTACAAACCTTGGGCGGCTCGGGCGCGCTCAAAGTCGGGGCGGACTTCCTGCACCGCTGGTTTCCCGAAGCGCGCGCCTACGTCAGCGACCCGACTTGGGACAACCATCGCGGCATTTTTGAAGGCGCAGGTTTCGAAGTCGGCACTTACCCATATTACGCCCCTGCTGCCGTCGGCGTGAAATTCGACGAAATGACCGCATTTTTCAACACCCTGCCCGAAAACAGCGTCTTAATCCTACACCCCTGCTGCCACAACCCGACCGGCGTGGATATGTCGGAACAGCAATGGGACGAAGTGTTGCACATCATCAAAACGCGCAAACTGATTCCGTTTATGGACATTGCCTACCAAGGATTCGGCGGCGATTTGGACAGCGATGCCTACGCCATCCGCAAAGCGGTGGAAATGGAATTGCCCTTGTTCGTCAGCAATTCCTTCTCGAAAAACCTGTCGCTCTACGGCGAGCGCGTCGGCGGCCTGAGCGTGGTTTGCCCGAATAAAGAAGAAGCGGAATTGGTGTTCGGACAACTCAAATTCACCGTCCGCCGCATCTACTCCAGCCCGCCCGCGCACGGCGCGTATATCGCCGCCGATGTGATGAACAGCTCCGAACTTTACGCTTTGTGGCAAAACGAAGTCTATGTCATGCGCGACCGAATCCGCGCCATGCGACAGAAACTTTACGATGTCTTAACTGCACAAATCCCCGATCGCGATTTCACTTATTTCATCAAACAGCGCGGCATGTTCAGCTACACAGGGTTGAGCGTGGAACAAGTCCGCAGGTTGCGCGACGAATTTGCCGTTTACCTGCTGGATTTGGGCAGGATGTGCGTTGCCGGACTGAATGCTTCGAATATCGCCTATGTTGCCGATGCGTTTGCCGAAGTATTGAAATAAGAATTTGAAGTAAATCAAAAGGCCGTCTGAAAAATATTTATCTTTCAGACGGCCTCTTTATAATTGGCGCACCCAACAGGGATCGAACCTGTGACCTCCAGCTTCGGAAACTGACACTCTTCCAACTGAGCTATGGGTGCGGAAAACGTAAGATTAACGTAAATTCTGCAAATTGGCAAAGTTTATCTTGAGACGTCAGGCTGATGCGCGGGGTATGAGGGATATTTGTTTGGGGATAAGCAAGTATTTTCAATGGATTATTTGCTTAAAAGAGACGCTGCCTGTGATTTTTTACATATTTTCAATGATAGTGATTGGAAAGACCCTGTGAATTCAGTATAATCCAGCAAAATATTGTTAATTGCGTTTAACATACCAAACTATAATTTACAGCACAACCTAACCTGACGGCGAGGCCTACCAAATGAAACAACTCCGCGACAATAAAGCCCAAGGCTCTGCACTGTTTACCCTTGTGAGCGGTATCGTTATTGTTATTGCAGTTCTTTATTTCCTGATTAAGCTGGCGGGCAGCGGCTCGTTCGGCGATGTCGATGCCACTACGGAAGCGGCAACGCAGACCCGTATCCAGCCCGTCGGACAATTGACGATGGGCGACGGTATTCCTGTTGGCGAACGCCAGGGCGAACAGATTTTCAATAAAATCTGTATCCAATGCCACGCGGCGGACAGCAATGTGCCGAACGCTCCGAAACTGGAACACAATGGCGACTGGGCACCGCGTATCGCGCAAGGCTTCGATACTTTGTTCCAACACGCGCTGAACGGGTTTAATGCCATGCCTGCAAAAGGCGGCGCGGCAGACCTGACCGATCAGGAACTCAAACGGGCGATTACCTACATGGCGAATAAAAGTGGAGGTTCTTTCCCGAATCCGGATGACGCTGCGCCCGTCGACAGTGCCGCTTCAGGAACAGCTTCTGCTCCTGCCGATAATGCAGCCCCAGCAGAAGCGAAGGCAGAAGACAAAGGTGCTGCCGCACCTGCAGCCGGTGCAGACGGCAAGAAAGTTTTCGAAGCAACCTGTCAGGCATGCCATGGCGGAGCGATTCCAGGTATCCCCGGCATAGGTAAAAAAGATGATTGGGCTCCCCGCATTAAAAAAGGCAAAGAAACCTTGCATAAACATGCCCTTGAAGGCTTTAACGCGATGCCTGCAAAAGGCGGCAACGCTGGCTTGAGTGATGACGAAGTCAAAGCGGCTGTTGACTATATGGCCAACCAATCCGGTGCGAAATTCTAGATTCGGATTAAAATTTCGGATTAAATAAAAACGGGGCAGGTATCTGCTCCGTTTTTTTATGGGAATTTATTTGTTCGTCCGTGTGGAAATGACATTAAAGGGTGTGAATAGATTTTTTATCTTCGAAATCTGTCTGCTCGATCGGATGAATAAAAGTAGGATGATAAAAAAGCGGGTGTATGGACATTGGTTTAACTCATTTGTTTTATAGTGGATTAAATTTAAACCAGTACAGCGTTGCCTCGCCTTTCCGTACTATCTGTACTGTCTGCGGCTTCGTCGCCTTGTCCTGATTTAAATTTAATCCACTATAAAGTTATAGTCGAGATATGTGTATCGGTGCAACCGGCCTGCCGTTGATGAAAATGCCGTCTGAAAATGTTTCAGACGGCATTTTTTAAGATATCAACAGTCAGTCTTCATAATTTTCTGTCGGCAAGCAGGAGCAAACCAGATTGCGGTCGCCATACACTTCATCTACTCGTTTGACGCTCGGCCAGAATTTGTGTTCGCACACGAAGGGCAGCGGGAAGACGGCTTCTTCGCGAGAGTACGGATGCGCCCATTCGCCGGTTATATCTGCGGCGGTGTGCGGTGCGTTGACCAGTGGGTTGTCGTCTTTCGGCCATTCGCCGTCGATGACTTTCTGCACTTCGCGGCGAATGGATTTCAGGGCGGCGATGAAGCGGTCGAGTTCGGCTTTACTTTCGCTCTCGGTCGGCTCGATCATCAGCGTACCGGCAACAGGGAAGGAAACCGTCGGCGCGTGGAAGCCGTAGTCCATCAGGCGTTTGGCGATGTCGGTTTCGGTGATGCCGCTTTCGGCTTTGAGCGGACGCAAATCAACAATACATTCGTGCGCGACGCGGCCGTTTTTGCCTGTATACAGAATCGGATAGTCTTCGCTCAGACGTTTGGCAACGTAGTTGGCGTTGAGCAATGCCCAGCGTGTTGCCTGCTCCATGCCTTGTTTGCCCATCATGGTCAGGTACATCCAAGTAATCGGCAGGATGGATGCAGAACCATATGCTGCGGCAGCCACGGCAGTTTGATCGGCACTTGCGCTGTGGGTGTCGGTCAAGGTATGGCCCGGGGCAAACGGGGCAAGGTGGGCTTTCAAACCAATAGGGCCGACGCCCGGACCGCCGCCACCGTGAGGGATACAGAAGGTTTTGTGCAGGTTCATGTGCAACACGTCCGCGCCGACTTCGGCGGGCTGCATGATGCCGATTTGGGCGTTGAGGTTCGCACCGTCCATGTAAACCTGTCCGCCGTTTTCATGGATGATGCGGCAGATGTCGCGGATGCCTTCTTCGTACACGCCGTGGGTAGACGGATAGGTAATCATGATGGCGGACAAAGTGTCGCGGTGTTGCTCGGCTTTGGCTTTCAAATCGTCAATATTGACGTTGCCGTGTTCGTCGGTATCGACAACAACGACTTTCAAACCGAGCATGGCGGCGGTGGCGGGGTTGGTGCCGTGGGCGGATTTGGGAATCAGACAGATGTTGCGGTGCCCCTCGCCGTTGGCTTCTTGGTAACGGCGGATGGACAGCATGCCGCTGTATTCGCCCTGCGCGCCTGAGTTGGGCTGGAAGGAAATCGCGTCAAAACCGGTGATGGCTTTCAGGCTGTTTTCCATATCGGCGAGCAATTCGCGGTAGCCGGCGGTTTGCGCTTCGGGAGCGTAAGGGTGGATGTCGGAGAACTCCGCCCAAGTAATCGGCAACATTTCCGCAGTTGCGTTGAGTTTCATGGTGCAGCTGCCCAATGAAATCATGCTGCGGTTCATCGCCAAGTCGCGGTCTTCGAGTTTTTTCAGGTAGCGCAACATTTCGTGTTCGGTATGGTAACGGTTGAACACAGGATGTTGCAGAATGTCGTCCTGACGCAGCAATTCGGCGTTCAGACGGCCTTTGATATCATCGGCAAATGCGAACGCATCCTTGCCGGTAAACGCGCGGTACAAATCTGTCAAATCTTCGCGCACGGATGTTTCGTGGAAGGCGGCGGCGATTTGGGTATCGTTGACGCGGCGCAGGTTGTAGCCCGACTCCAAAGCAGCGGCAAACACTTGGTCTGCTTGCTCTTTGCTGCCGAAATCGACGGTAACGGTATCGAAGAAGACTTTGTGAACCACATTCAGGCCGTCTGAAACCAGCGCATCGGCAAAGGCAGAAGCCAGCGCGTGAATGCGGTTGGCGATGCGTTTCACGCCTTCAGGGCCGTGGTAAACGGCATACATACCGGCCAAGTTCGCCAGCAATGCTTGTGCCGTACAAATATTGGATGTCGCTTTTTCGCGGCGGATGTGTTGCTCGCGGGTGGACAACGCCATGCGCAAGGCAGGTTTGCCCGATGCGTCTTTGGATACGCCGATGATGCGGCCTGGGGCGGAACGTTTGAACTCGTCTTTAAAGGCGAAATAAGCAGCGTGCGGACCACCGAAGCCCATCGGCACACCGAAGCGTTGAGTGTTGCCCAACGCAATGTCCGCGCCCAATTCGGCAGGCGACTTCAGCAAAACCAAGCTCATGATGTCGGCGGCAACGGCCACGATCGTGCCTTTTGCTTTCAGACGGCTGATAACATCCTGCAAATCTTGTACGTCGCCGTCTTTGCCGACGTATTGGAACAGCGCGCCGAAGTATTCGCCTTCATCCGCTTGGGCAAAATCGCCGACCACCAGTTCAAAGCCGAAATATTTGGCGCGGGTTTTCATCACGTCCAAAGTTTGCGGATACACGCGCGCATCTACAAAGAAACGCTCGGATTTCACTTTGCCCACGCGGTGCGCCATCGCCATCGCTTCCGCCGCGGCAGTTGCCTCGTCCAACAAAGACGCGCCCGCCACAGGGAAACCGGTCAAATCGATGCACACTTGTTGGAAATTCAACAACGCTTCCAAACGACCTTGGGCAATCTCCGCCTGATACGGCGTGTAGGCGGTGTACCAACCCGGGTTTTCCAATACGTTGCGCAAAATCACGTTCGGCACGCGGGTCGGATAATAGCCCAAGCCGATATAGGACTTGTTGATCACGTTTTTCGACGCAATGCCTTTCAATTTCGCCAATGCGTCTGCCTCGGTCAAGGCCTCGGGCAAATCGAGTTCGGACGGCATACGGATGCTTTGCGGCACGGTATTGCCGACAAATTCGTCCATGCTCTTCTCGTCGACAGCGGCAAGCAACGCCGCTTCGTCGCCGAAACTCAAATGCCGCGCGGCAAATTCATTCGGGTTGAACAGTTCGGACAGTTTCATTTCTACTCCTTCGGGTTTGTAGGGCTGCCATCAGGCAGAATTTTTAGACATCGGATGATTCGGGCAAGGGTAGCACAAAAGACGGGATAATGGCGGACAACGCGCTAGAATGCAGCAGGTCAGGACAAGCAGCACCACAAGCAGCAGCGATAAGGGAAAGCCGCTGACCAAAACCATGAAACCTGCAAGCACCAGCCAAGCCAATGGATACGCCGGAAGCGGAAAAACAATATTGAGCAGAACCAAAATCACGACAAACAGCGGCAGCCCCGCCATCAGGTTGGCACGCCTGTATATTGCGTACGGGTCGGATGCTTCTTCAGGTTCGCAATATTCCATGATTTCAGCCTGTCCGGGTTTTATCCACAGCAGGTTCGGACGGTCGGTCATGCCGTCTGAACCGGCAGACCATCTTTTTCAAAAAACGCCATACCGCCGCAACTTCATGCGGCTGTATGGCGTAGGTTTTGCACTTCAGACGGCATATGCGTCCCGAAGCAGTTTGGTGTTCCAGTCGGTTCATGATTATATAAACAACTTGGGTGCGGATAAACCTTTGTTTATCTAAACCCCTGTTTTCTCAAAAATTGATTCAAATCTTCGGCAAATTTCCGATAGCCTTTGCCGTTGGCGTGGATTTGGTCGGACTTTAAATCGTTGTCGCCCAAAATTTCCGCCCACGCGCCACCGAACAGCGGAATGCCGTATTCCTCGGACAAATCCTCATACAGCGGATGGTCGCTCAAATGCCCGAACAACGTGCCCAGTGTGATGTGAGGCACGCCGACGAGGACGGCGGGGATGTTTTCCTTTTGCACGGTTTCGATGATTTTCGCGATATTGGCGCGGGTCTGTTCTTCGGGAACTTTGCGCAGAAAGTCGTTGCCGCCTATGCCGACAATCACAAGCTTGGGTTTGCGTGCCAACAGCGCGGGCAGGCGCGACAGGGCTTGCGCGGACGTATCGCCCGATACGCCGCCGTTGACAATATTCCAACCCGTCAGTTTTTGCAGTTGCGCGGGGTAGGATTCGCCGGGGTTTGCGCCGTAGCCGAAGGTGAGCGAATCGCCCAAGGCAAGTACGGTGCTTCCTTCGGGAATTTTGGCGTGGGTTCGGGCGGATTTTCTGCCGCAGGCGGTAAGAAGCAACGCGCCTGCACCGAGGAGGAAGGTTCTTCTGTTCATTGGTTTTTCAGACGGCATCGAGCCATTTCGGGTGGTATTTCAGGGTTTTACGGTAAACCGGACAGCTTTCGGCGTGCGCGCCTTTGAGGTAGCCGGTACTCATCAGAAATTCGCCGACGATTTCGCCGCCGACGAATTTGAAATGTTTTTTAAAGAGTTTGACCCATTCGTCTTTGCTTCGCGGATGGTGCGCGTCGAGCCAGTTCTTGAACGAGCCGTATTCTTGTTGCAACGCTTGGATTTGCCGTGCATTGAAAATGGCGGCATCGATTTTCAGGCGGTTGCGGACGATGCCTGCATCGGCAAGCAGCCGCTCAATATCGGCTTCGCCAAATGCGGCAACAGTATCGATGTCGAACCCTTCAAATGCCGTCTGAAACGCCTGCCGCTTCTTCAGCATCAGCGTCCAGCTCAATCCTGCCTGATTGATTTCCAACACCAGACGCTCAAACAATTCATTGTCGTCCTCAATCGGAAAACCGTATTGGGTGTCGTGGTAATGTTTGTTCGGGTTATCGGTGTTTTCGGGAAGTGAGGCGGCAAATTCGCAATAGTTCACGGTTTACTCGACCATCTGTTGCGCCGCCTGTTTCAGTCCCTGTTCGAGTGCGGCGGTCATGGCGGTGTAGCCGTCACCCTGCTGTTCGGTTTCGATATGGAAGGGTCTGTTCGTACCGTCGGGTAGGACGGCGTAGCCGCTGATGAGGGTTTTGCCCGTGTAGCTGCCTTGGAATGCGTCGATATAGACCGTCCATTTTTCGGTACTGCCGCTGCGTGAGGCAGGAACAAAGATGCGTGTGTTGTCCAAACGGTTGAATGCATTGCTCAACGCCGCTTCGAGCATATCGTCCAAGGTGTCTGCCCAAACGTGGTTTTGTGCGGTGTTGATGCGGTAGGGGTCGGTTTGATAGACCAGTCCGCCGCGTTTGAGCGGCTCGGCAAGGCGGACTTCGACGGCGGTTTCGCTGCCTTGCGTTGCAGGACGGATGTAGCGGCTGTCGGGCAACACGAAATATTGTGTGCTTTGCACAGTACCGCAGGCGGCAAGCGTCAGGGCGGCGGCAATCGGGAAAAGGCGCATTATCGGCTTCCTTTCGGGATAGGGTCTTTGCTGCTGCTGTTGAAAATCAGCGCGTTGGGTTTTTCTTTCAAAGTGTTAATGACGGGTTGAACGTCTTTTAAGGTTTTGTCCAAACTTTGTAGCGTATTTTGTACGTCGCCGTAGATAGGCGATTGAGGCGATACGCCTTGCAGGGTTATGCGCAACTCTTTCAGGGTTTGGTTCAGCTCGTTCGGAATGTTTTGTGTCTGCGGTTTTCCGACCAGTTTGTCGATGGAGCTTAAAGCAGCATTGGCAGATTTGAGTGTGGACTTGAGCTCGGTAAGCGAACCGTTCAAGCCGGCAACGGTTTTATCCAATGGCAGATTGTTGAACTTGTCTAACAAGTCGGCTACTTTTGCCTGCAAGTCGTCCAAACCGCCGCCCCGTGTGGCGATGACGGTATCGCCTGCATAAACGGTATGCGGTCGCAGCTTGGGCGAGGCGGAAGGCTGATCGTTCAACTCAATCATTTTGCTGCCGGTCAGCAGGTTGTTACTGGAGATGGTGGCGGTCAGGCCTTTGTTTAAGGCCGTCTGAAATTGTTGTTTCCAATGCTCTTTGCTTTGCTCGTCGGCATTGATTTCCAAACGGGAAGGCTCGATGCGGATGCGTACGGGAATCCAGCCGTTTTCAAACAGGTGCAGGCTGTCGTTGCGGTCGAAATAGGGAACATCGGAAACCACGCCGACATTCAGCCCTTTGTACTCGACGGGCGAACCGACGGTCAGGCCGCGCACGGATTGTTTGAAAAACGCGGTGTAGTACAGCGAGCGGTCGTCAGGCAGGTTGGCGACTTCGCTGCGGCTGTCGTAAAGCGTGAAGCTGTCTTCGCTTTTGACGTTTTTACTGTTTTTGGTTTTCGGCGAATCAAATGAAATCGCGCCCGACAGCAGGGCAGGCAGAGGGGCGGAATTGAGTTTGATGCCGCTGCCTGTGGTTTCGATATTGATGCCGCTTTCCAGCCAAAAACGGCTGGCGGAATGAATCAGTTTGTCGTTGGGGCTCTGGATGAAGATAGTGTAATGCACACTTTGGTCGGACGGGTCGAAATGCGCGCTTTCTACTTGGCCGACCATAAAGTTTTCATACAAAACGGGGCTGCTGACGTTGAGGATGCGGTCGTTTTTACCAATCAAATTCAAGCGCAGCCCGCTTTGCCCGATGGCGGTAACGGGCGGAATGTCCTGCACTTGGAACACGTCTTTTGCCTCGTCGCTTTTGCCGGGTGTAAAAGCGATGTACGAACCCGAAAGCAGCGTACCCAAACCGGTTACGCCGCTTTGGTCGATACGCGGCTTGACCACCCAAAACTGGGTATCGCTGCGGATGAGGCCGGATACGTCCGCATTGAGTTGGGCGGTTACTTCCACGCCTTTTTGGTCGTCGCGCAGTTTGATTCGGGTAACGCGTCCGACATCGATGCTCAATACTTTGATGACCGTATTGTTGACCTCAATGCCTTCCGCGCTGTCCATCAAGAGCGTAACCACAGGCCCCCTGTTGCGGATTTCCTTAATCCACAGCCAGCCACCGGCAATCAGCGCAATCAGCGGGACCAGCCAGACGGCGGAGAGGAAGGTGTTGTTTTTGCGGACGCGTGCTTGAGCGTGTCCGTTTGGAGGAGGGTTGTTGTCAGTCATATTTTTCCGTTTCATTGAAAGCAATGCCGTCTGAAGCGCGTTTGTCCCAAAGCAGGCGCGGGTCGAAATAATAGGCGGACAGCATCGTCAGAATCACGACCAGGCAGAAATAGACTGCCGCACTGCCCGGAATGACGCGCGCGGCATAAGTGTGGAACGAACACATCAAAATAATAATCACAAAAATATCAATCATCGACCAGCGACCGACTGCTTCGGTGATGCGGTAGAGGTGCGACAATTTCTTTGCGCCCGTTGGCAAAGCGAAGCGGGCGGACGCAATCAAAACCGACATTGCCGCAATCTTCAGCACCGGCACCAAAATACTCGCGCTGAAAATAACCGCCGCAATCAGCCTGTCGCCCTCGTCCCACATATAAGCGATGCCGCTAAAGATGGTGTTGGCCTCCGTGGCGGCAGGATTGGACGAAATCATAATCGGCAGGATATTGGCAGGGAAATACAAAACAACCGCCGCCGTCAGAAACGCCGACGAAATACTCAGACTTTTCGGCCGTCGGCGGTACAGTTCCGCGCCGCACACCCCGCAGGGGGATTCGGCACTGTCGCGGAAATACAGGCAGCGGCTGCAACAGGTTTTGCCTTCTGATGCCGTCTGAACCGCATTATCCCCCGTCAGCTGCCCGATTTGAAAATACACCCAATGCTGGGGAACGGATACCGAAGTCCGAATCAGCATAACCGACAGCGCGAACATCAGATAAAACGCCGACCCGAAGCGAACCTCTGCCACAGACGAGAGCTTGATATACGCCACCAGAGTGGAAACAAAAAACACATCCACCATCATCGCCTGCCTCAAGCGCACCATCACACGCGTTGCCAAACGCAGCGCAGGATACGCCTGTTTCCGTATCAGCGCGGCATAGACATACAGGCACAGCAGCAGAAACAGAACCGGCGCGCCGAAAGTCAGCACAAACATCACTTCGGCCAAAAAACCATAATCCTGAAACACCATCAGGCGTACCATTTCGGGCAGCGAAAGGACGGATGCCGCACCCGGTATCCCGACCTCGATATACGTCATACTGTAAGCAAACGCCATCAAAATCAGCGAAGCCGCCGCATAAGCGGGCGGGCCGGAAAAAGGGTGGCTGCCCACCCTGAAGAGCTTATAGCCGCAGCGCGGGCAGAACGCCGCCTCCCCCCTGTCCAATTGCGGCACATCCACACGGCAGCCGCATTCCGGGCAATCTACCGTATGCGGCGGCAGGGCTTCGTCGCGGCAGCTGCCGCGAAGGCTGTGGGGGATATTTTCGGCAAACGGCTTCATCGGGAAAGTAGCAAATATAAGTGGCGGCATTATAAAGGAAAAAAGGCGATACGCCCAATCAGGATGCAAAACCGGCATGGGCAACCGTATAAACAAACCGCTATGCAGTAGAAATATTCTTTGTGCGGCTACCTACCTGATTATCGAATCCCTTTATAAAACGCTATCTCTGTAAATGATAGTAAAACATCTGCTTGAACATATAACGCAAATGATATATATTCCAAAATTATATGATAATAAATTTTATTTATTATTTTTGTATGTCGAGTATACAGGCAAATACGGAGTTTACCCGTATTGCCATCCTTACCACTTATCGATAAAGGAAAAAATATGAGTGAAACCGAAAACCAAGCCCTGACGTTTGCCAAACGCCTGAAGGCGGATACCACGGCGGTTCACGACAGCGTGGATAATCTCGTTATGTTTGTCCAACCGTTTGTCAGCAAAGAAAACTACATCAAATTTTTGAAACTCCAATCCGTTTTCCACAAGGCCGTCGACCACATCTATAAAGATGCCGAATTGAACAAAGCCATTCCCGAGCTGGAATACATGGCGCGATACGATGCCGTAACGCAAGACCTCGCAGATTTGGGCGACAAACCTTACGAATACGGCAAACCGCTGCCGCATGAAACCGGCAACAAAGCAATCGGCTGGCTTTATTGCGCCGAAGGATCCAATTTGGGCGCGGCGTTTTTGTTCAAACACGCGCAAAAACTCGATTACAACGGCGAACACGGCGCGCGCCACCTCGCACCCCATCCCGACGGGCGCGGCAAACACTGGCGCGCCTTTGTCGAGCATCTGAACGCTTTGAACTTGACTCCCGAAGCCGAAGCGGAAGCCATCCAAGGCGCGCGTGAAGCCTTTGCATTCTACAAAGTCGTGTTGCGCGAAACCTTCGGCTTGGCAGCCGATGCCGAAGCACCGGAAGGTATGATGCCGCACAGGCATTGATATATTTTACGGTTTCGCCTCGGCTCGTGAAGCGGAACCGTATTTTCTGCCGCGTATGACGGCATTTTTCAAACCATCAGATATAAATAATTATCATATTTTTTATTAAAAATATGCCATAGGAGATAATTATGACGATTCCTTTCAAACCAAGCCTGCTTACAATGGCATCCGTCCTTGCCCTTTCCGCCTGTATTTCAGGAGGAGGGGATGCGCCTGCGGTCAAATCCTCAGAAACACCGTCAAATAAAGTTGCCCCCCCCCCCACTGATACGGGAAACCCTGCTACAGGTGCTGATACGGCAAGTCCAGCACCTGGTCAAGGTGGAAATGTTGAAACTCCTTCATCCGGTCAAAACGGTAGTTCGGTGCCGACCCCTCCAGGGGCTGGCGGTAGCTCAGGAAGCGAATCGACGACACCTTCCGATCACAACCATCATGAAGGTGGTAGTTCAGGAAGCGAATCGACGACACCTTCCGATCACAACCATCATGAAGGTGGTAGCGCAGGAAGCGAATCGACGACACCTTCCGATCACAACCATCATGAAGGTGGTAGCGCAGGAAGCGAATCGACGACACCTTCCGGTCACAACCATCATGAAGGTGGTAGCTCAGGAAGCGAATCGGCGACACCTTCCGATCACAACCATCATGAAGGTGATAGCTCAGGAAGCGAATCGGCGACACCTTCCGAAGACTCAGGCAGCCAAGGAGGTGTGTCAACTCATCCTGCCAATCCCGAACCTTCAGCACCGGCTGCATCACCATTGGAAACCGGTCAGTTGGGTGAAAAATATTTTTACAGGGAAGGTGAAATCACGAATCTGGTCATTAATGGCGAAACTATTGATTTGACAGTGGCTAATGAACAGCTGTCAAGGAGGACGCAGCTTTGGACAGACTTCGATAAGATTATTACTTCCAAAGGTTTTGAAAATCTGATTTATGGTGCGGCTAAATTGGCAGATGGTTCATACGCACTCTTTGTGCAAGGAAAGTTGAGCGACAGTCTGCCTAGCGGTACGGCTACTTATAGCGGCGATGTATTGCATTTCCGTTCGCGCAACTTGACCGAAGGTGAGAATTGGTTTGATGCAGGTAATACATTACGTTCACTCGGTTCGTTTACTGCTACTGTCGATTTTGCCGGTAACTCATTGAACGGTAAGATTAATAGTGGTGACGGATCGTATATGGGTACCAAGGAATTCAAGGGAAGTCTTGATGGCAGCCGCTTTACCGGTACTTGGAAAAGCGGTGAGGAAGGTAGTATCTCTGGGGGATTCTATGGGACCAATGCTGCAGAAATGGCAGGTAGGTACAGCTATGTTAAGGATGCACCAGAAAATGCCGGGAAATGGACAAATAATAGCTTCGGCGTATTTGGTGGTAAGAAAACCCAATAATCCCGTTTGAATCCTTGATTTGACGAAAGCCTCGGTGCGGATAGACCGAGGCTTTTGTTTAATATTATATGGTTAGGATGACGGAAGATGATAATATACCCGTATACCTTGCCGCTACAGTATTATAGTCACAGCCGGAGTGGGATTTTGAAGGAATTACCGGTAAAGCCTGAAAAAATGCCGTCTGAAAAATGTTTCAGACGGCATTTTTGGTTGCCGATATGTTAACGGACGACATTGGCGCGCATGACCACGCGGACGTGGAACGAGCCTGCCTGACAGTCGTATTGTCCTCCTTGCAGCGGCTGCTTGTCGAAGTAGCTCTGGAAGCCGGTAACACTGCGCCCGCCGAGTTTGCCTGCGGTCTGCTGGAATTTGCGGGCGGCATTGATTAAGGCGCGTTCGCAGGCCTCGGAGTCGGATTTGCCAACGCCGTTTGCCGCCTGACGGGTAACCAAGCCCTGACCGTTTGCAACAGGTACGCCACCGCCCCCGAAGCTGACGGGAATTCCGGATTCCAATACGCCGCCTGCAATGGCTGCATTTATGGCCGCCTGACCGTTGCTGCAACGGTAAATGATGTTTTTGCCGCCTCCTGCGGTGTCTCCACGGATGACTTTGCATGATTCTCCGGCCGGTGTGCCGGCGGATGCCGTGTGCGCGTTTTTAGGCGCGTGGCCGGATTGGCAGGCTGCCAGCATCAGGGCGGCGGCGGAGAGTATGAAGATTTTTTTCATGTCGGATGTCCTTGTTTGCTGTGGGAAATCATTGCCATTGTACAGTAAGATTCAACAAAATGCCGTCTGAAAACGGGGTTCGGACGGCATTGTGGCTCAGGGGTTCAACACGCGTGCGATGAGGGCTTTTTCTTTGCCCTGCATATTGGGGATTTTGACCTGAATGCCGTTGCCGGGTGCGACATCGACAGGCTGGCCTTTGCGGGTCATTTGTTCCAATTTGATGGTTTGGTTGCCGCTCGGGTGGATGATTTCGAGCGAATCGCCGACGGCGAAGCGGTTTTTGACTTCGATTGTCGCCCAGCCGTTTCCATCGATTTCGGTAACGTGTCCGACGTATTGGCTTTGTTTGGCGGTGGAATGGCCGCTGAGGTAGTTTTGATAGTCTTGGGTTTGGTGGCGCTCGAGGAAGCCGCTGGTGTAGCCGCGGTTGGCGAGGCCTTCGAGTTCGCTCAACAGGCTGTAATCAAACGGACGGCCTGCGACGGCATCATCAATCGCTTTGCGGTAGGACTGGGCGACGCGTGCAACATAATAGAGCGACTTGGTGCGGCCTTCGACTTTGAGGCTGTCCACGCCGATTTTGGCGAGTTTTTCGACGACTTCAATACCGCGCAGGTCTTTGGAATTCATGATGTAGGTGCCGTGTTCGTCTTCCATAATCGGCATCATCTCGCCCGGTCGGTTGGACTCTTCAATCAGGAAAACCTTGTCGGCGTAGGGATGGCGTTTCTGACCGTTGATGCCTTCAAAGTTTTGGTTGGCTTCTTCTTGAGCTTTTTCAAAGTTAAAACCTTGCAGAAGCTGGGCGTCGCCCGCATCGCTTTCGGTGGCGTTGTGAACCTTGTAATCCCAACGGCAGGAGTTGGTGCAGGTGCCTTGGTTGGGGTCGCGGTGGTTGAAATAGCCCGACAACAGGCAGCGACCTGAGTAGGCGATGCACAATGCGCCGTGGATGAAGACTTCGAGTTCGATGTCGGGGCATTCTTGGCGGATTTCGGCGATTTCTTCCATGCTCAATTCGCGCGACAGGATGATGCGTTCGACACCGATGTTTTGCCAGAATTTCACGCCCCAGTAGTTGGTGGTGTTGGCCTGTACGGACAGGTGGATCGGCATTTCCGGCCATTTTTCGCGCCCGGTCATAATCAAGCCCGGATCCGCCATAATCAGCGCGTCGGGTTTCATGGCAATCAAGGGCTCCATGTCGGAGACGAAGGTTTTGAGTTTGGAGTTGTGCGGCAGCGTATTGACGGTCAGGAAGAATTTTTTGTTGCGCTCGTGCGCTTCTTTAATGCCTTGCTCGAGAACGTCGAGTTTCGCAAATTCGTTGTTGCGGGCGCGCAGGGAATAACGCGGGCTGCCGGCGTAAACGGCGTCTGCGCCGTAATCGTAGGCGGCGCGCATACGTTCGAGACCGCCTGCTGGCAATAAGAGTTCGGGTGCTTTCATGATTTGTGTGCTTTGTAGAAATGTTTCAGACGGCATTGCTGCAAATGCCGTCTGAAGGGTGTTTGAAGATGGGCGGATTATCCGCCTTTTCGTGTTCGCGGTCAATTTTGACGGGAAATTTATAAGGATTTATCAAGTATTTGCCTGCTTGGGATACAATGCGGCAGTTTGAATGCGAGAGAGAATGTAATGAATCCTAAAATTGTGTTTTTCGATATTGACGATACGCTGTACCGCAAATATACGGATACCTTGCGCCCTTCCGTGAAAACGGCGGTGGCGGCTTTGCGCAGCAAAGGTATATTGACGGCGTTGGCAACGGGGCGGTCTTTGGCGACGATTCCTGAAAAGGTCAGGGACATGATGGCGGAAACGGGTATGGATGCCGTGGTAACGATAAACGGACAGTTTGCGCTGCTGCACGGAAAAACTGTGCGCGAAGTACCGATGGATGCCGGTTTGATGGGCAGGGTTTGCGCGTATTTGGATGGCTTGGGCATGGATTATGCATTTGTCGGCGGAGAGGGGATCGCCGTGTCCGCGCTGTCGGAATGCGTGTGCCGCGCCTTGCAGCATATCGCCAGCGATTTTTTTGCCGATAAGGATTATTTTTCAAGCAAACCGGTGTATCAGATGCTGGTGTTTGCGGAGGAAAACGAAATGCCGCTCTGGTCGGATATTGTGGAACGGGAAGGCTTGAAAACGGTGCGCTGGCACGAGGAAGCGGTCGATCTGCTGCCTGCGGGAATGTCGAAAACAGACGGCATCAGAAGCGTGGTGCGCGCATTGGGTTTGGAAATGGCAGACGTGATGGCGTTCGGCGATGGTTTGAACGATGTGGAAATGCTGTCAGAAGTCGGATTCGGCGTGGCAATGGGTAACGGGGAACAGGCAGCGAAAGAAGCGGCGAAATATGTTTGCCCCGGCGTTGATGAAGACGGCGTGTTGAGGGGCTTGCAAGATTTGGGCGTGATTCGAACGCATAATAACAACCCTGCCGGTTTCAGACGGCAGGGTCGGTTTTCAGCCCTTCATGCAGCCTTCGTTTTGAAGCAGGGTAAATAAGGGCGCGCCGCTTGCACGGATATTCTTGCCGCCTTGAAGGTCGGTAAATTCCAAAATGGCGGCAGCTTCGACAATTTCTCCGCCGAGTTTGCGGATCAACTCCAGTCCGGCAAGCATTGTGCCGCCCGTGGCAACCAAATCATCGACCAGCAGGACACGGGAACCGGGTTTGACGGCATCGGTGTGGATTTCCACCGCAGCTTCCCCGTATTCGAGCGCGTAGCTTTGCGATACGGTTTCAAAAGGCAGCTTGCCTTTTTTGCGGATGGGGACGAAGCCGACGTTGAGCTGGTAGGCGAGTGCCGCGCCGATAATGAAGCCGCGCGCGTCCAAACCGGCAACGATGTCGATTTTCTGATCCATATAGCGGTAAACCAATAAATCAACCAAAAGGCGGAAGTATTCCGCGCTTTGCAGGACGGGCGTGATGTCGTGGAATAAGATGCCTTTTTGCGGCCAGTTTTCGATTTTGCGGATTTTGTCGGCAAGCGCGCCGACACTCATAGCTTCGGGATGAACCAGCATTGTGTGTTCCATGTTTGATGTTTTTAACGCCATATTGTAGCCGTCAGCCTGCCGCTTGCCAAATCAATCAAAACAATAGCGGCAAAATATGGGCATCGGCAAATAGGAAACCGAGTGTCCGTTGTGATACAATCGGCTGGAAAATATACAGGTAAAAAATATGTCCGCTTATCGAAAAGGCAACATCTTTATCATTTCGGCCGCTTCCGGCACGGGCAAAACCACGCTGGTTTCTCGGCTGTTGGCAAACCATAACGGTTTGCGCGTTTCCGTGTCGCACACGACGCGCCCGCCGCGTGAAGGCGAAGCAAACGGCGTACATTATCACTTTGTTTCCAAAGAAGAGTTTGAGTCGCTTATCGCGCAGGAGGCTTTTTTGGAATACGCAGACGTGTTCGGCAACTATTACGGCACAAGCGCGGAGGGCGTGAATGCGTTGGCGGCGGCAGGCTATGATGTGATTTTGGAAATCGACGTTCAGGGTGCGGCTCAGGTTCGCGACGCGCTGCCTGAAGCCGTAGGTATCTTTATCCTGCCGCCTTCTTTCGACGTACTTGCCGCGCGCCTCAACGGACGCGGGACGGACAGTCAGGAAGTTATCCAAAGGAGGCTGTCGAAGGCAAGGCATGAAATCGAACAGTCTGTATTGTTCGACTTTGTCGTGGTCAATGACGACTTGGCGCGGGCGGAGGAGGATTTGCTCCATATTGTGAATGCCTGCCGTCTGAAAAGGTCGCGGCAACTGGGATTTATTGCAGATTTGTTGGAAAATTCCTAAAAAACCGCGAAAATACTCGGTTTCCCAATTTAAATATTTTTGAAAGAAAGCAAATAATATGGCACGTATTACCACCGAAGACTGTACCGGAAAAATTTCCAACCATTTTGACCTGACATTGGTAGCGGCCCGCCGCGCCCGCCAGCTTGAGAACGGCAACACGCCGCTTGTGGACGATGTCCGCAATAACAAACCGACCGTTACCGCCTTAAGGGAAATCGCCGCCGGGCATATCGGTACGGAACTGTTGACGCGCAGTAAATAAAGCCTGCCGGAAACGCGCGCCGGCGAATCTTTCCGCAGGTGCGCGGTCCGACGGTTTAAAACGAAAAATAAAATATGTTCCGAAAGCCGTCTGAAATGCCTGTCCCACAACCCACCGCACCTTACGACTATTTAACTGCCGAAGCACGTACCCTGCTTTTCCGTACCGCTTCCTATCTCAAGCCTGAAGAACAGGTTGAGCTCGAGAAGGCTGTTGCCTATGCATTTCACGCTCATGACGGACAAACCCGGAAAAGTGGCGAACCATACATTACGCATCCGATTGCCGTCGCGACACAGCTTGCGGTTTGGCATATGGACGTACAGGGTCTTTGTGCAGGTGTAATGCACGATGTGCTGGAAGATACAGGCGTTACGAAAGAGGAGATGGCCGCAAGATTCGGCAATACGATTGCCGAGATGGTGGACGGTCTGTCCAAACTCGAAAAACTCAAATTTGAAGATCATGCAGAGCATCAGGCGGAGAGTTTCCGCAAACTGATTTTGGCAATGACCAAAGATGTACGCGTGATTGTCGTTAAACTTGCTGACCGTCTGCATAATATGCGGACACTCGGTTCGATGCGTCCCGACAAGCGTCGTCGTATTGCAAAAGAAACCCTTGAAATCTATGCGCAAATTGCCAACCGTATAGGTTTGAATAATGCATATCAAGAGCTTCAGGATTTATCTTTCCAGAATCTCCATCCCAATCGCTATGAAACCATGAAAAAGGCGATGGATAAGAGTCGGAAAAACAGGCAGGATGTTGTTGGAAAGATTTTGCGTGCGTTCAGCCAGCGTTTGGTAGGGGCGAACATAGAAGCCAAAATCAAGGGTAGGGAAAAGAACCTGTACGGCATCTATCGGAAAATGTTAGAAAAAAAACTGCATTTCTCCGAAGTTATGGATATTTACGGTTTCCGTGTCATCGTTAACAGTATTCCTGCATGTTATGCTGCGCTCGGCGCATTGCACAACCTCTATCAGCCCAAACCCGGACGGTTTAAAGACTACATCGCTATTCCGAAAAGCAACGGTTATCAAAGCTTGCATACGACTTTGGTCGGGCCTTACGGTTTGCCAGTTGAAGTGCAGATACGTACCAGGGAAATGGATGCTGTTGCCGAAGGTGGAATCGCCGGACATTGGAGCTATAAATCAGATTCCAAAACGGTCGATCAGGCAGTGCTGCACACCAATCAATGGTTGAAAAACATTTTAGACTTGCAGGCAAGCAGTGCCAATGCCATTGAGTTTCTCGAACACGTCAAGGTAGATTTGTTTCCAAACGAAATCTATATCCTTACGCCAAAAGGAAAAATCCTAACATTGCCCAAGGGTGCAACACCTATCGATTTTGCTTATGCGGTGCATACCGATATTGGGCACAAAACCGTTGCCGCACGTATCAACAATATCATGATGCCGTTGCGTACGAAGCTCAAAACCGGCGATTCCGTCGAAATTATTACATCCGAACATGCCAAACCCAATCCCGCGTGGTTGAATTTCGCCGTGTCAGGCAGGGCGCGCAGTGCCATACGCCAATATATTAAAAACCTTAACCGGCACGATGCGGTCGTTTTGGGAGAGAGTCTCTTACAAAAAGCCCTGTCCAGTTTGCTGCCCAAAGATGTCCTGCTTTCAGACGGCATCAAAGAAAAATACCTTGCCGATCTCAACGACAAACAGACTTCATTTGAAGAAGTGCTGTACAACGTCGGTATGGGGCATACCCTGCCTGTTTATGTCGCCATGCATATCGCTGAATTGGCAGGGGAGCATTTCGGCAGCGAGGTCAGGCTCAGTTCCATTAAAGTTGATGGTCAGGAAAGCGGACATATTCATTTTGCAGAGTGTTGCCATCCGGTTCCCGGTGATTCTATCCGTTTGCTGTTGGTTAAGGGAAAAGGCATGATTATCCATAGGGATACCTGCCCGACGTTGTTGAAGTCCGATCCCGAACAGCAGCTGGATGCAGACTGGGAAAATATGAATGGGCAGAACTACCGTGTCGGGCTTCAAGTCCAATCGGAAGACAGCCACGGCCTGTTGGCATTAATGGCGCAAGCGATTTCCGATTCCGGTGCAGACATTGAGTCGGTCGAAACACCATCCAAATTCCAGTCGGGAACGGAAGGTTTTGTCGAATTTAAATTCTTATTGAAAGTTAAGAATTTGGATCAGTTGAATCAGATTATTCAAAATCTGCACAGCATCCCATATATCCGCAAAGTTATCAGAAGTTGAAACAGGTAAAACGGGTTGCCTTTTGATTAACAGGCAACCCGTTTTATATTTAACATATTTAAAAAATTTAGTTGGAATTTATAAATTTTGTTAATAATGAAGATAGAAATACTCCTTTTCTCCTATGCAAGCATGTAGTAATCATTGTTAATGGGCAGTCTATTAAATTTCTTCCTTTTATAACAGGTAGATTATAATATACATTTTCCTCATCAAGCATTAATTCCCAATGTAAACTTGGATCATTAAGAATCTTTATAAATGTTTCCCCAACATAAACGGCATATCCATCCAAAACATATGATGGATCATCCATAATTTGCTTACTATTTTGATAAGTATCTAATAAATATTTTTCAATAATATCAAGTGATTTTATTGAAAAATCCAGATTTTCAGCAATCTCTCTCGGCATCCTATGCATAAAACTATCTATGGTATTGGGCATATCCCATAGCCAACATTCAAAATCTTCTAGCTTTTGCTTTTCCAATTCTTTATCTTTCAATTTTTTATTATTCATATTTAATTACTCCTGTTTGCGATTGAATTTGACTGATATTCCTGCTTTTTTCAAAGTATCAAATAGGGGTTTTGAAGCGGTACCATCAAATACCCACTCAACTTCCCAATCATACTTATCAATAAGTTGTTTATCTCTCTTTAATTCCCAAAGTACATCCTTAGTTAGAGATTGGTATCCTGTTTTATGTTCAACTGCCTTTTTATGTTTCATATCTGCAATATCGATTCTTCGCGTATGCGTAACACCATTGATTTCCACATTAACCGTTTTCTCTGTCTCTCCCCAGCCAAAATTTATCTGTCCAGCTACTTATTTGTCTAAATATACGGCAAGCCTTTCAACAATCCGCATTGCCGCTTCATCTTTACTTGTTTCGGGGAAAGACAATTCCACATCATCATCTATGATAACAATTTGGTTGGTTGTCTTGCCCATTGCGATTGAAACATCATTGGCAACGATCATCGGCAGCTTTTTCTTAATGCGTTTTTCTCGCGCATATGCCAATACATTCTCCGTTTCAGCGGCAAAACCGATACAGAAAGGAGGGTTCGGTAATGAGGCAATGGATGCCAAAATATCGGGGTTTTCATCCAATTCGATGGATAACGGTTTGGCATTTTTATCTTTTTTGAATTTTTGAGTACTCCTGTTTTTAACCCTATAGTCTGAGACGGCGGCAACAGAAATAAAAGCATCTTGTTTTTCAATCAAACGATGCACTGCGCGATGCATATCTTCGGCACTGACGGCTTGAACCGTATCGGATATGCCGAAAGGCAGCGTGGTTTGAAGCTGTCCGTGAATCAGGCTGACTTCCGCACCGGCGGCACGACACGCCCGGGCCAAAGCCACGCCCATTTTTCCGCTGGAGGTATTTGTGATGCCTCGGACAGGATCAATGGCTTCAAATGTCGCGCCTGCGGTAATCAAGATTTTCTTGTCCTTTAAAATTTTCGGTGTCCATAAATCCGGAAGCAGGTCCAGCAATTCTGCGGGCTCCGGCATCCTTCCCATACCATTTTCTCCGCAAGCCTGTTCACCCGAGCCCGGCATATAGACGGTAATGCCGTCTGAAAGCAGTTGTGCGATATTCCGTTGGTTGGCAGGATTCAGCCACATTTCCACATTCATCGCGGGAGCGATGGCAAGAGGGCATTTCCGTGCGGCTGCCAGATTGGTCAGTAGGTTATCTGCCACGCCGTTACAGATTTTTGCCACGGTATTCATACTTGCCGGCGCAATCAGAAAAACATCCGCATTCCGGGTTAAGTTGATATGTTCCATACCGTTTGAACCGTTGCCGCCGTGCGTGTCGGTCAGAACGGGATTGCCGCTCAAAGCCTGAAAAGTCAGCGGAGAAACAAATTCAGTTGCCGAGCGGCTCATAACCACCGTAACCGAATGCCCCTGTTTTTTCAGCAGTCGCACCAACTCGCAAGACTTATACGCCGCAATACTGCCCGTTACACCTAAAAGAATATGTTTGCCCATTTTGACAATTTCTAATTACGAAGAAAAAACAGCATCCATTCTATAACAAAGTACGGATACATTAGTTACCGTTTGGATACAAAATGCCGTCTGAAGTCCCGAGTTTCAGACGGCATATTCACAAAGGCGCACCAGTCAGAGGAGGGGGAGGAAGGGATTGTTGGAGGCAGCGCAGCATTTGGCAGAAATAAAAAACCTTATCCGACAGAGATATGACAACATTTCCCAAAAAAATCCCGCTGAAAGTATTGACCGTATACGTCTTCAAGCGTATAGTTCGCTTCTTCGCTGCTGACGAAACGGCGGTGATGAAGCAGTTCAAACGCTCTTTAACAAAACAGATTACCGATAAGTGTGAGTGCCTTGAGCCTCACACTGTTTGAAAGACAGACAAGATGATGTTTTGAACATTGTCCTGTTGGTTTCTTTGAAGCAGACCAGAAGTTAAAAAGTTAGAGATTGAACATAAGAGTTTGATCCTGGCTCAGATTGAACGCTGGCGGCATGCTTTACACATGCAAGTCGGACGGCAGCACAGAGAAGCTTGCTTCTTGGGTGGCGAGTGGCGAACGGGTGAGTAACATATCGGAACGTACCGAGTAGTGGGGGATAACTGATCGAAAGATCAGCTAATACCGCATACGTCTTGAGAGGGAAAGCAGGGGACCTTCGGGCCTTGCGCTATTCGAGCGGCCGATATCTGATTAGCTAGTTGGTGGGGTAAAGGCCTACCAAGGCGACGATCAGTAGCGGGTCTGAGAGGATGATCCGCCACACTGGGACTGAGACACGGCCCAGACTCCTACGGGAGGCAGCAGTGGGGAATTTTGGACAATGGGCGCAAGCCTGATCCAGCCATGCCGCGTGTCTGAAGAAGGCCTTCGGGTTGTAAAGGACTTTTGTCAGGGAAGAAAAGGCTGTTGCTAATATCAGCGGCTGATGACGGTACCTGAAGAATAAGCACCGGCTAACTACGTGCCAGCAGCCGCGGTAATACGTAGGGTGCGAGCGTTAATCGGAATTACTGGGCGTAAAGCGAGCGCAGACGGTTACTTAAGCAGGATGTGAAATCCCCGGGCTCAACCTGGGAACTGCGTTCTGAACTGGGTGACTAGAGTGTGTCAGAGGGAGGTAGAATTCCACGTGTAGCAGTGAAATGCGTAGAGATGTGGAGGAATACCGATGGCGAAGGCAGCCTCCTGGGATAACACTGACGTTCATGCTCGAAAGCGTGGGTAGCAAACAGGATTAGATACCCTGGTAGTCCACGCCCTAAACGATGTCAATTAGCTGTTGGGCAACTTGATTGTTCAGTAGCGTAGCTAACGCGTGAAATTGACCGCCTGGGGAGTACGGTCGCAAGATTAAAACTCAAAGGAATTGACGGGGACCCGCACAAGCGGTGGATGATGTGGATTAATTCGATGCAACGCGAAGAACCTTACCTGGTCTTGACATGTACGGAATCCTCCAGAGACGGAGGAGTGCCTTCGGGAGCCGTAACACAGGTGCTGCATGGCTGTCGTCAGCTCGTGTCGTGAGATGTTGGGTTAAGTCCCGCAACGAGCGCAACCCTTGTCATTAGTTGCCATCATTCAGTTGGGCAC